>DASXKV010000030.1 GCA_036496605.1 Gemmatimonadaceae bacterium
CGACCAACGACCAACGACCAACGACCAACGACCAACGACCAACGACCAACGACCAACGACCAACGACCAACGACCAACGACCAACGACCAACGACCAACGACCAACTACCAACCACGCCCTAGCCCCTTCTCCCATGGCAAATCCAGAGCACGCAACACCGTCGGGCCGGCCGTCACACGCCCATCCGAATTACATCCTCATCTGGGTCTTTCTCGCCGTGCTGACAGCGGTCGAGCTGACCGTGGCGTTTCTGCCCTGGCCCAAGACGCTGATCATCCTGATCCTCCTCGGCATGGCATTCTGGAAGGCAGGGCTCGTCGGGCTGTACTACATGCATCTGCGTTTCGAGCCGAAGCGCCTGCGCATTCTCGCCATCGCGCCACTACCACTCTTTGCGGTGCTCGTCTGCGCCGTGATCACGGAGTGGATTTGGTAGCGCCGCCGACCCCCGTCCCCGTCGCGGGCGTCGGTATCGGCGCGCCGGCGGACTACTTTGCGCTGACCAAGCCGCGTATCGTCGCACTCGTTGTGCTGACGGTCGCGGCGGGATTCGTCGTCGCTCTCCCCGCCGCGGCCCGTGTGGGCTTTGCCGGCAATGCCGGCACGGCTCCGCTGTCCGTGCAATTGTGGATTCTCGCGAACGTGCTCGTCGGCACGGCGCTGGTCGCCGGCGGGACGAACGCGCTCAACCAGATCGCCGAGCGCGACGTCGACGCGCTGATGCGCCGAACGCACACCCGGCCGTTGCCAGCCGGTCGGCTCGAGCCTAACGCGGCGCGTTGGTTCGCGTGGAGCATCGCCGCGCTCGGCGTCATTCAGCTCGCGACACTCGTCAACGTGATGACGGCGCTGCTCGCCGCGCTGACGCTCGTCAGTTATGTCTTTGCGTACACGCCGCTCAAGCGCCGCACATCGCTGTCGACGCTCGTCGGTGCCGTACCGGGCGCACTGCCGATCCTCGGAGGCTGGACGGCGACGGGCGCACCATTGGATGCCGGTGCCTACGCCCTGTTTGGCATCATGTTCCTTTGGCAGATGCCGCACTTTCTCGCGCTGAGTTGGATGTACCGCGCTGACTACGCACGCGCGGGACTTCGAATGCTGAGCATCGAGGATGAGACCGGTGCCATGACGTTTCGTCAGGCGGCACTGAACGCCGCGGCCCTCATTCCGATTAGTCTCCTGCCGACGGCACTCGGCATTGCGGGACGGACGTACTTCGTCGCCGCCGTGCTGCTGTCGGGTATACTGCTCGGACTCTCGATCGGTGCCGCACGCGCTCCATCGCCGAAGACGGCGCGGCGCCTGTTCCTCTCGACACTCGTCTATCTCCCGGTACTCCTCGGCGTTCTCGTCGCCAACAGGATCGTATGATTCCATTTCATCGTTTCCTCATCACGACCGCGATCCTGTTCTGCGTCGGCTTCGCCGCGTGGGCGTTCGTCGCCTATCGCACCAGCGGCGCGGGCTCGGACCTCGGATTCGCGCTCGCCTTTGCCGTCGCCGGCGGCGCGCTCGGCTACTATCTGAAGAACCTCAACCGGTTCCTCCACCGATGATTCAGAATCCGGCTATGAACGACGACGTGCTCTCGTTGAGCATGTTCTGGGCGGGGGCGTTGATGGTCTTTACGCCAATCATCGCTGCCACGGCCGTGATCCTCGTCTGGCGGCGCGGGCAAAAGAAGGCCGCCGCCGCCGCGTCACCTAACGATTCTGGGAAGACGAGAGCGCCGTGATCTGCCGTGTCACGCAGTTAGCGGACGATCATCTCTTCGGCCCAGGCGTCGGGCTCGATCAAGCGCCCGACGTAGAAATCCCCGAACTCCGCGTATTTCGAGCTCGCCTCGTCGAAGCGCATCTCGGTCACGAGTTTCTTGAAGTCGACCGGATCCTTGGCGAAGAGGGTTACCCCCCACTCCCATTTATCGAGTCCGATGGCGCCCGTGATGATTTGCGTAACGCGGCCCGCATAGCGACGGCCCGTGAGACCGTGGCTGTGCATCAACTTGCTTCGCTCCGGAAGGGGCAGCGTATACCAGTTCTGCCCCGTCTCTCGGCGCTTGGACATCGGGTAGAAGCTGACGTACGGCATGTTTTCCGGAATCGGCGGATACAATCGGCGCAGAGTATGCGGACTCTCGCGCTCAGCGCGAAGGCGCGCCTCCCGCTGCGGATCTTCCTGGCCATGCGCCGCAAGCTGGTACAGCCCCAGCTCCGTCACGCTCAGGAAGTACATCGCGGGATGCAGGTACTCCATCACGTCCAACCGATCGATTCGATGCTGGACATCGCGCAGCTCATCGAGCGTCGGCCGAAAGTGCATCACCAGTACGTCAGCGGTCGATCCGACGAGCGAGGCGACGGCGCTCCACCCTTCGCCGTCCTGGCGCACGATCGCGCCGAGGCTGTCGGCCGTTGCGCAGCGAAGATCACGCAGCACGTCGGGCGCGAGCGAACGAATCGCGCGCCGATCGACGGTGTAGAGCTGATGAAGCGCGTACCAACCCTCGAGTGTTTCCGGCGGCAGAACAGCAGTCGATTCCATATGTAGTCAGGAAGATGGCGACGCACCGCGTACAGTGGCAGTGTCGGCGGTGCCATTCCGAAAGCCGAGGTGGCTCATGACCAAAGCTCGCGCAGTCGACGACTTCGTGGTCTGGACGTTGAGTATCGTGCTGGCTGGTCTGTTCTTGCTCACGGGTGTTCCGAAAATCCTTGGCTTGCCCGCGATCGGCTTTCAAGCGTCGGCGATGCGCGGCTTCCCAGAGGTGATGCGCCTCATCGTCGGCGTTGTCGAGTGCGCGGGAGCAATCGGCCTGCTCGTCCCAGCCCTGGCGTCATTCTCAGCAATCGTACTTGCGGTCGTGATGGTTCCCGCGTCGCTCACTCAGTACGCGAGCGGTGAGGGCCACGTCTGGGTGCCGATCCTCGTCCTGGCGCTGCTGCTCATCATTCCGTGGCGTCGCAATGCGAAGGCGGTCCACGCCAGCTACCACGAATTCGCGGATCATCCGCACCCGCTGCTTCACGACGGCATCATTGCGGGGTTGATCGGTGCTTCCGCGATCGCGATCTGGTTCCTGGTCATCGACACGATCGCAGGTCAGCCATTGCGCACGCCGGCGGCACTCGGCAACGGATTGCTGGACGTCTTCGGCCCCGCTGACGTGACCGACAGCAAGATGACGTTCGTGCTCGTGTACACGATCTTCCACTTCGCCGCTTTCATGTTCGTGGGTCTCCTGGCATCACTCATCGTGCACCTTGCCAAGCACGAGCCCTCGATCTTGCTGGGCTTCGTTGTGCTTTTCGTCGCGACGGAGATCGGCTTTTATGGGTTCACGGGTCTTCTGCACGAGGCGAGCTCGTTGAAGTCCCTCGTGTGGTATCAAGTGATGCTCGGCAACCTGATCGCGGCGTCGGCGATGGGTTACTACTTCTGGCGTACGCATCGCGAGCTCGGAGACGAGTTCCGGCACTCGCTCGACTGGGACACGGAGCTCGTCCCGCCCGAACATCGCGAAGCGATCCCGAGCGCAAAAGTGGTCCCACCGTTAGGCGATCGGCCGGCGGCGACCAAGCGCTAGCACCCAGCTCAGCTATGCCAAAATTGCTCGTCCGTGAATTTCGGGAACCGTTGGGGTCAGCGGGGCCGCTGAAACCACTGGCACGGCGCGGAAACCACTGACTCGCTCCTCAGCGGGACGGTTCCATGCACCAAGCCGCAGATGCTTTTGTTGTTAAATGCCTCGGGAAGCTTCCAACGATCAGGAAACCTCCCGAGGCACTCACAAATTCCAAAACATCACTGGGCGCGGAACTGTCTCTCCACACGGAGCCCGTCAGCGGTTTCAGCGCCGTGTCAGCGATTTCAGCGGCCTCCTACGGCTCGTTCCGAGATTCCGCAACCCGATTCTGCTTTGAGGGCCGCTGCCGCACCTCTCATTATCGCGATTACGGCCCACTAGATCCTTCGCTTTGCTCAGGATGACAAGAGCGTGCTCAGCCCGTTAGGCAGAATCTGCACCTTCGGCGGGTTTCTGACTCGGTGCCTCACGACGATCTCGCCCTCGGAAGACCCATGACGCGAGGCGCCAGAGCAGCCACGCGGGAAGAACCACGAAGATCGCGATTTTCAACGCGAAGAGGCCGAAGGCGAGCGCGGCAAAGAGAACGCCCATCGCGAGTCCGCCGGCGAGAAGCACGAGGAAGAGCGGCAGTCCAAAGAGAGCGAGCAGGAACAACACCGGCAGCGCCAGCACGGCGAGCACGATCAGGATGGGCAGCCCGAACGCCTTGAGCAGAAACGCGATCGGCAGGAAGGAGAGCAATGCGAGGATCTTGAAGATCCAGCGAACGATTGCGATCCGCATCGCGAGCCACTTCAGAATTGCCCACATAAAGAGCCGTTGGTTGCAGTTGAGCGGCGGAGCACCCGCGACGACGATGTACGCTCCCGACCTTCGTAACGTTTCATCTGGGCTCACGCGAAGCGCTGTGGTTTCCTCGTCGCGGAACGGCACGTGCAATTGTCTTGGCTCCGTGTGAGCCGTGGACGCGGTAGTCGAGCGGCGAACGGGCGGACGAGGAAGTGTCGGGTGGCAGGGGAGGAGCGATGTCGCAGCAGTGGGCCCGCAGCGGAGTCATCGGAATCGCAAGGCGAAAACCCTCGAACATCCAGACCGCCGATGTGAGGCCGCTCATCACGCAGCCGCGCGTGTCGTCCGGCTACACTCTTCTCGACGCCCACGCCTTCCGCAACGCGATGAATGTCCTCGTTGCGCGCCAGCATCTGCTCTTCACCATTCTCGTCATTCGTCCCGAGCAGCACGGATCGACGCTCGCGCTGGGTGAAACGATCCTCCGACAACTGCGCGGCGCCTCCGGCGACCTCGTCGGCTATCTCGATTCGGCCCTTGCCGTGGCACTCCAGGGGGCCGATCACGTGGGCGCCGTCGCCTTTGCGGATCGCATGCGCGACGAGTGGCGCCGCGCATGCCACGGTGAGCTCCTGGTCGATATCGCCGAGCACCCGTTCGCGGAGCAACGCGTCATCGAGCTGCTTACGACCGATTGGTCCGCGCCGAGATGGATGCCCGCAACGCTCCACGACGCGAGTCCGTTGAATTAGCGGCGTCGCCCCGATGGAGACGAGAAAGGCGCGGGAGTCGCGAGATGACAGTAGTGCTCGAGGGTCCGCTGCCCACAGTCTTCCCAATCAGCGGGAATCGGAGAGAGACGCTTCCGAGCTTCGCCTGCGTCGAAGCACAGCCAACCCTCCCGGAGACCGCTCGTAAGCGGCGTACCGCATCCGTCGACCTGGCGCCGCTCGGATTGGCGGCGATCGGGAAAGGAAACGTTCTCCCCCATCGTGCGCCGATCCGCCACTCGCCGCTCGACGGCCCTTGGCGAAACGTCCCACGCGTGCCACTCCACCCCTTCAGAATCCAGGAAAGTACGATAAGCCATACGATCGACCTCTTCCGCTATCCCGAAACCAGGGCAGACTTGATGCCAAAATATGCTTGCGCTCGGTGTGACCGGGGCATATGGTGGCACAAGCGACGCGGCGGGAATCGTTCATGCCTGGTGCAACGGCACCATGACTAAGGGCCGAATACTGCTCGCGCACGGAAACACTGACTGCCAAACGATTTATGGCAGCGCGCTGGCGCACGACGGATATCACGTCGACATCGCCGGCGATGGCGATTCGGCTCTCAGGCAGCTCGCCTCCCAATCGTACGACGTCGTCGTAGCCGACCTCTACCTCGAGAGCACGGACGACGAGTGCCTACTCCGACGGCTGCGGCGCGAGCCATTTTCGGCTCACCTGCCCGTTGTCGTGCTTACTGGCTGGGCGACGGAAGCTCATCGCCGCGTCGCGATCGACGAGGACGCAGACGAGTTTCTTCCGCTCCCAACTAGCCCGCGCGAGCTGATCGGTGCCGTCGGCGCACTCTTGGGCAAGCCGCGACGACGGACCCCAGCGACTGGAATTACCGCCGATCCAAAGGATCGCACGGAAGATTTGAGCGACACGCGTTGAGCTGATCGGCATGTCCGGTGCACTGTGTGCGCCTGTACAGATCATGGACTGCGCGTGTTCGCTCGTGTCGGTACGGCTTCAGCACTGATCGTCACGTTTCTCTTAGCGTCGACGCAGGCTCGTGCACAGGGTGGTGGCTCCGACACCTTCTTCAAAGCGTCGGACATCGGATGGGCGACCGGATTCAGTACCGCCGCCTATGGTCTGTCGCGCCTCGACCCGGCGATTGCCAAATACTTCCAGACGCCGGCGCATCAGAAGAACTCGAAGATGCGAAAAGTGGCCGAGGCCTTCACGCACGTGCAGGAGACGACGCTCACGATCGGTGGACTGGTGACCTATGGCGTCGCACGGCTGGCCGGCGCGCGCGACGTGGAGATCGTTGCGCTGCACGCAACCGAGGCGATCGTCGCGTCGAGCCTAACGAGCCAGGTGGTCCGCGGCCCGCTCGGCCGCGCCAGGCCGAAAGACGCCGAGCCGATCTTCGAGGACCAGTATGAATTCCACTGGTTCGACGGCTTCACCCACTTTCAGTATCGCGCCTTCCCTTCGATTCACTCGGCAGCCGCGTTCGCGGCCGCGACGGCGATCGTCACGGAGACGCACTACCGGTCACCGCGATCGACGTGGTACGTCGCGCCGATCGCATTTACCATCGCCGCGGGCCCTGGCTACGCGCGCATGTACCTCGGCCAGCACTGGGCGAGCGATGTCTTCATGGGCGCATTCGTCGGCGCGTTCTATGGCCAGCGGATCGTCAACTACGCACGCGTGCATCCGAACAACAAAGTCGATCACTTCTTTCTTGGATCGGCAACACCTGGACTCAGCGTCGTGCCGAGCGCTGGAGGTCTGACCGTGAATTACGGTGTCAGGTTCTAGGGTGGTTGGTGGTTGGTGGTTGGTGGTTGGTGGTTGGTGGTTGGTTGGTGGTGGTTGGTGGTGGTTGGTGGTGGTTGGTGGTGGTTGGTGGTGGTTGGTGGTTGGTGGTTGGTGGTTGGTGGTTGGTAGTTGGTGCAAGCGATTATCACGTCACGTCACGGAATGGTACGACATAGCGCTAGCTGTCGATTGATGTTGGGAGGCCACGACCGGAGACCAACCGTGACCATCCGCACCTACATGGACCTCGAGGCCTGGAAAGAAGGCATCGAGCTCGCTGTGCAAGTCTACCAATTGACCGATCGATTTCCACGCTATGAGCGCTTCGGACTATCGTCTCAGATGTGCCGCGCGGCCGTATCCATTCCTTCCAACGTCGCCGAGGGTCAATGCAAGTCGCGAAAGGAGTTCCAGCATCACGTTTCGCATTCGCGTGGCTCGTTGCAGGAGTTGATGACGTTGGTGGTGATTGCCGACCGAAGGAGCTACGGCTCTGCTGATCTGCTGGCCGAGATACGCGTGCGTGCAGATCGGGAAGGCAGACTCTTAAGCGGTCTTCGACGGTCGTTGATGGGGTAATGGTTAGTGGTTAGTGGTTAGCGGTTGGTGGTTGGTCGATGGTGGTTGGTGAGTGGTGATTAGTCTTTGCGTCCACCAATCACCACCAACCACCAACCACCAGCTACCAACCACTAACCACCAATCACAGTTCCGCCAATGCAGAGCGCAGTCTTGGCAGCAACGCCTGAATATCGGCCATCGACACCGCGCCGACGCTGAGGCGGAACCAGCCGTCGTCGATCTCCGAGCCGAAGGCCTGGAACTGAACCATGGCGAGACCGGCCGCGTGTAGCAGATATCGACGGATCGATTCGTTGGTCTCGAGTTGCGTTCCGTCCGGCGAACGGCGACCGGTGAGATTGAAACGCGCGCTCAGATAGATCGCGCCCTGCGGCGTCGTCGCTTCGACCGGGAATCCTTCCTTCTGTAACGTGCCGAGCACGCGCGCGAGCGCATCGAGACGCTTCTGCACCTCCGGACGCATTCGCCCGTGGAAGGCATCCATCCCGGCGTCGTCGCCGAGGAGTTGAGCGGTCGCGATCTGTTCGGCGCGTGGCGCCCACGCACCGACGTGGCCCAAGACATCCGACATCCGCTTGATCACGTCTGAGGGGCCCACGGCCCAACCCACACGAAGCCCCGTCGCCGCGAATGATTTCGAGATCGCGTCGATGAGGATGGTGTACGGCAGCATCGCTGGCCGCAGCACCACCGGATTGACGTGGCGTTCGTCGCCGAAAGTGAGCATCCAGTAAACCTGATCGTACAGCAAGTAAAGCGGTCGCTCGACACCAGCGCGCTCCCGGCGCGCATTTTCTGCGAGGACGAGGTCGCAGATCTCCGCAAGCGTTTCGGCGTCGAAGAGCGTTCCCGTCGGGTTGAGCGGCGAGTTGAGCACGAGCATCCGTGCGCCACGCACAGCGCGCGCGAGCATCGCGGCGGTCGGGAGAAAATTCGTCTCCGCGCCGCACCGCACGGTCACCTGCTCGGCGCCGATGAGCTGCGAGTAGTAGTTGTTGTTCCACGACGGGACCGGGAACACGACGCTGTCGCCGGGGTCGACCAGCACGCGATACGCACCATAGATCGCGGGACGGGCGCCGGACGTCACGAGAACGGACGGCAACGCGTACGATAGTCCGAGACGGCGAGTATAGAATTCACTGATCGCGCGCCGCAACGGCTCGACGCCATCCGACGGCGGATAATTGGTGTGGCCTGCCTGAAGCGCGGCCGTCACGCCATCGAGCAGCGACTTCGGAATCGAGAACTCCGTGGGGCTGAAGTCGCCAACCGTCAGATTGCAGATTGGCTTGCCCGTCGCCGCGAGTGCTCGTACCTCGGCGCCGATGGCGAGGATGAGGGAACCGGCGAGCTCCTGCGCGATGGTGGACACGCGCGACGGCGCTGGCGCCGTTTCGTCTTTCGCTGGTCGTGTTTCGGCCGAGGTGGAGCGGGAAGCAGCGTTTCGAGGGGAGAGATCGATACCGGCTTCGTTCACGTCGTCCTCGCAGGTTGCTGGTGGGGTCTGGCCATCCGAACATTAACGGAATCTGCTTCCAGATCGACCACCCCATGCTGCCATCGGAGTCGCTATGGCGAGGCCGGTGCGTCTCCGTTGGGCGCGGACCGTTCGACGAAGCGCCGGCGCTCGTTTTCCGCGTCGGCGAGGGGCGACACGCGCAGGAATTCCCCGAGGGACACGCCGGATGTACCAGCGAGGCGCTCGAATTCCTCGAGCGGCAGGACGACGACGTCCCCGGTATTATGGTGAATGAGCTGCGGACCATCCACGAGCGCGCGCCGGATGATGTCTCCGAGCGAGCGTTGCGCGATATCAAACGACCAGCGGAGAGAGCCGGGCGCGGCCATATGAATCCTTGAGTAGGACGGGAATCGAAGGCTATGCGAGGTGCGTGCCGTCAGATTTCCATGGCCGCCAGCGGGATCTACCGACTCTCGGCGGCCGCCTAACGAGACACGAATCAGCTACCAGCGAACATCGCACTCGGACGCGTTTGCCGAAAGGCTCGAGGCCTGTTCCACTCCGTGACGGCAAGATCGACGAACTGTCGAATCTGGCCAGCCGACAACAGATCCGCCGGCGTTGCTCCGCTCAGCTCTGACATAGGGGCGGCGAGCCATGCGCGGACGTCGGCGTCGTGCGCGAACACGTCGCGAAGGATCGTGAGCGCGAGGCGGAGCTCGCGGACTTCCTCGACGCCAGCGAGGGCAAGGGGCCGTCGCGACGCGTCGACCACAAGGTGCAGAACCTCGGCGATCTTACCGAAACTGACCGGCTCAGCCTCCATTTCGCCGAGCCACTGCGCTAGCTGCTGCCGATCCATGATCATCGTTCCACCGCCACAGCTCACGTTGAGCGGGTGCGACATCCCAGTCCGACAGTCCGACCGCAGCGTCGCAGTCGAATTCGGCGTTTATTCGGGGACAGGCAAGCTACCGAATCCGGGCGAACGGACAAGCCCTTCATCGCGATTATTGCGGGGACGTGACAAATGGCTCGCCGAGCTTGCCGGCGTCTGCGGGGGGTCACCTAACGCCGTGGCTTTTTCATGGGAGGTAATGACACCCAACGCTCCAGCCTCCATGATACGTAGCTACTACGCCAAACCGGACCAGTCTCAATCCTGGAGCATTTCGATGCATCGATCGTTTCGAGGAGTGCCGACCCTGACGCGGGTGTCGCTGCTCGTTTGCATTGCTGGATGCGGGGGAACCGCAGTCACGGCGGGGACCCCGCAAGTCGGACCGGCGCCGACCACTACGACCGCGCGTCGCGCTGCTGCGGGACGTGCATCGGCCGTGGACTCGACGCGCTACGTTCGCACAACTCCGCCCACCGATCCAATCATCAAGGACATGTGGGAAGAGGGCATCCACCATTCACAGGCGCCTGCGCTCTCGCAGGTCCTCTTCGATTCCATCGGTCCGAGGCTCACAAACTCCGATCGATACAACGCCGGACAGGATTGGTTGCTGAAGACGTACGCGTCATGGGGCATCACGGCCCGCAAGGAACAGTGGGGGACCTGGAACTCCTGGAAGCGCGGTCCCACGCACCTCGATCTGATCTCGCCGCGTGTTCGATCGCTCGAGGCGGTGATGCTCGCCTGGAGCCCGGGAACGGATGGGCGCGACGTCGAGGGTGACGTCGTGCTTCTGCCAGACGCCCGCACAGCGGAGGATTTCAGCGGCGCCGCCGGCAGCCTGCGCGGGAAGTTCGTGCTGGTCAGTCCGCCCAATCCATCCTGCCGGATGCCGGCACAATGGACCGAATTCGGCCAACCAGGTGCGGCCGCGCGAGACAGTTCGTTGCGCGCCGAGTGGCGCACTGCCTGGCAAACGCGGCAAGCCGCGGCCGGCAATCAGTACGTCTGGCCGAAGCAAGCCGGTGTCGCCGGTGTGATCAGCAGCAACTGGTCGCAGTATCCGGGTATCGACAAAGTTTTCGGTTCCGCGAAAGAGCAGGTGCCGACGATCGACGTCACCTGCGAAGATTACAACTTGCTCTTCCGCCTCGCGCAACAGCATCAGGCGCCGCGGGTGCGGCTCAATGCGAGCTCGGAGTCTCTCGGCGAGCAGCCCGTCGCGAACGTCATCGCGGAGATCAAGGGAACAACCCTGCCTAACGAATACATCGTGCTCTCGGCCCACTACGATTCGTGGGACAGCGGATCCGGTGCGACGGACAACGGCACCGGCACGATCACGATGCTCGAGGCGCTGCGCATTCTCAAGAAATTCTATCCGAATCCGAGGCGGACGATCCTCGTCGGGCACTGGGGCGGCGAGGAGCAAGGACTCAACGGATCACGCGCCTACGTCGAGGACCATCCCGACGTCGTGAAGGGCGTCTACGCCGGCTGGAACCAGGACAACGGGACGGGGCGGATCATCAATATCGGCCCGGGGCCATTCGTCGCCGCGACCGACCGATTGGTGAACTATCTGCACGAGATCCCATCCGACATCACTGGCTGGATCAGGTTCTCCCCGATCTCGCCGCCGGCCGGCGGCGGAACGGACAACGCCTCCTTCCAATGCGCGCAATCGCCGGTGTACGGCCTCGGCGCGTTGGGCTGGGATTACTCGTGGACGACATGGCACACGAATCGGGATACGTACGACAAGATCGTCTTCGAGGATCTCGAGAACAACGCGACGCTCGTCGCGATGCTGACGTATCTCGCCGATAAGGATCCGAGCCCCCTCTCCCACCAGGCGGCATCGAGCGCCGTCAATTTCCAGGGTCAAAGCGTCCCGGTCAACTTCAACTGTCCGAAGGCCACGCGCAGCACCGCCGCCTCGACTCGTTAGGTTTTCACCTTCCCTTCCCCACCTCTCATGTCTCGACTTTCAGCCAGCGTTCTCTGTTTCGTCATCGCGGCGCCCGCGGCGCTCGCACAACAACCGGCGGGTGCGCCGAGGACCGATACGTTGGTGAACGACAACGTGAAGACGCTGGTCGCGCGCCTCGAGCTCGAGCGCTACAAGGCGACGATCAAAGGGCTCACGCAGTTCGGCGACCGCCGGCAAGGCACCGATCGCAATCGCGCCGCGGTGGATTGGATCGAAGCACAGCTCAAGAGCTATGGTTGCACGAATATCGAGCGAATCACTTACGAGTACAAGTCGCCGCCGCCGCGCACCGGCGCGGGCCGCGGCGGACGGCCGCCGAGCGACCTCGCATCCGGTGGCGGCCGTATTCGCGGATATCGCATCCGCACCGGTGTGAACACCGACTCGCTCGCTCAGAAAGACCCGAAGATTCGCGCCATCGACGCGCAACCGGCGACCGATGGCCAGCGCCAGGAGGTGTACTGCACCAAAGTCGGGAGCGTGCACCCTAACGAGATGTACATCGTCGGTGGGCACATGGATGGACACGGATGGGGCGAGGCCGCGAACGACGACGGATCGGGCACCGCGCTCGTGATGGAACTGGCGCGCGTCTTCGGCAGCCCCGACGTCAAAACGGATCGCTCGATTCGCTTCGCCCTCTGGAACAATGAAGAGACGGGCCTCAATGGCGCGCGAGCTTACGTTGCGCAGCGCGAGGCGCTCCAGGGCAAGGAGGAGCCGGCGGGATCGGGCAAGTACCCTGAACCGAAGTGGCTCGGCATGATTCAGCATGACATGATGCTGTTCGATCACGGGATGCCGCGTCCGGATGGAACGATGAGTCCCGAACAGCGTCTGGAAGCCGACGTGAACATCGAATTTCAGTCGGCGGCGAAGCAGGCCGAAGGTGCGCAGAAGCTCGCGTGGTTTTTCCAGACCGCGAACGAACGCTATGCAACGGATTATCCCGCCGCCGTCGGGCAACACATGACGAACACCGACTCCGCACCGTTCCAGGACATCATCCCGGCCATCAGTCTTCGCGAGAATCAGCGCGGCGAACAGATCGGCGCGGGCTGGGACCCGCAGTGGCATCAGGTCACGGACGTGTACTCGACGTACAATGACAAGGATTTCCGGTTGGGCCTGAACGCGGCGCAAACGACGCTGTCGGCGATCGCGCTCCTCACCGGCGCGACGCTCACAAAGTGACGGGGAAGCTCGGCCCGACTCATTCAACCCTTTTTGAGCACATGCTCATGACACGTCTCCGACTCACAAGTGCCTCTGTTCTTCTAGTCCTCGCACCACTGAGCGTCCGCGTCTCCGCTCAGCAAGCCTCCCAGCAAGCCAAACCCACCGACCCCCGCATCGAACGCCTGAAAACCGAGGCGCTCTCGAAAGTCGAGGGCCGCGCGAAGCAGATTCAGGAAATGGTGGACATGGTATTCTCCTTCGGCGAGCTCGGTATGCAGGAATTCGAGACGTCGAAGTATCTCACCGGAATACTCGAGCAGAACGGTTTCACCGTCGAGCGGGGCGTTGCGGGGATCCCGACAGCCTGGGTCGCGCGCTGGGGGTCGGGCAAGCCGGTGATCGCGTTAGGCTCGGACATCGACTGCATCCCGCAGGCGAGTAACAAGCCGGCGGTCGCCTGGCACGATCCGCTCATCGAGGGCGCGCCGGGACACGGCGAGGGACACAATTCGGGTCAGGCGGTGAACATCGCCGCCGCGCTGGCGGTGAAGGAGATCATGCAACGCGAGAAGATGCCGGGGACGCTCGTGCTCTGGCCCGGTGTCGCCGAAGAGGAGCTCGCCGGCAAGGCGTTCCTCGTTAGGGCCGGCGTCTTCAAGGACGTCGATGCTGTCCTGTTCACCCATGTTGGCGACGATCTTGGTGTTTCTTGGGGCGCCGGCGGCCAGAGCGCCCTGATCTCGGCCGAATTTCGTTTCGAGGGCGTGTCGGCGCACGCCGCGGGAGCTCCATGGCGCGGCCGCAGTGCGCTCGACGCAGTGATGCTGATGGGGCAAGCATGGGAATTCCGTCGCGAGCACATTCGTCCGCAGGCGCGCGTGCACTACGTCATCAAGGACGGCGGCGATCAGCCTAACGTGGTGCCGAGCAGCGCGTCGGTCTGGTTCTACTTCCGCGAGCAGGACTACGACAAGACGATGGAGCTGTTCGAGACGGCAAAGCGCATCGCGCAAGGCGCCGCGCTCATGACCGACACCAAACTTGCCGACGTCCGCATCCTCGGCTCCGCATGGGACGGCCACTTCAACAAGCCGATCGCCGAGGCGACGTACGAAAATATCAAGCGTGTCGGCTTGCCGGAATGGACCGAGAACGACCAGGCGCTCGCGCGCGCCGTACAGACAGAGGTCAACGCACCGACGACCGGGCTGCGCAAGGAGGTCGCTCCATTGCGCGGACGCGAGACGCTCGAGAACTGGATGGGCGGCGGATCGGACGATATCGGTGACGTCTCGTGGAACGTGCCCACCGTCACGCTGCGGTATCCCGCCAACATTCCTGGGCTGCCGGGCCACATGTGGGCGAACGCGATCGCGATGGCGACGCCGGTTGCGCACAAGGGCACACTCGCGGGCGCGAAGGCGCAGGCGCTCACGCTGATCGATCTGCTCACGCAGCCGCAAATCATCGCCGACGCGTGGACGTATTTCCGGGACGTGCAGACGAAGGACCGGAAGTACAAGTCGTTCCTCTCGCCGACCGATCAGCCGCCGACGTTCCTCAACGCGGAGACGATGGCCAAGTACCGCCCCGCGATGCGCGCGCTCTACTACAACCCGTCGAAGTATGCGACGTACCTGGATCAGCTGGGGATCAAGTATCCGACGCTGAAGCCGAAAGCAGTAACACCGTAGCTGGTTGTTGGTTGTTGGTTGTTGGTGTATCGGACCACCAACAACCAACAACCAACCACCTACACGTACCGCATCCACGCCGCCGGGCGCTCGGCCTTTCGTCGGGCGTGCCATCGGCATGGCACATAGAGCAGCGCGACGACGATCACGAACACGAGATATAGAAGCGCTAAACTCCAGCGCTCTGTGGGCGGGATCGAGACGTACGGCGCCGAGTCGAAGCGCGCGGCGCCGACTTTCCCGTCGCGAATGAGCCACGCAACGAGCGACGTCGCGTGAATCAGCGGAATGTGCAGCATGTAGTAGAACATCGGGACGCGGCCGAACGTCGTGACGACGCTGGCGAACCAACCGCGGGCGCGTTCGGCGAGCGGAATGAGCGCGATGGTGGGGCCGAGCGTCATCATCAGAAAGAGCTGCGACGCGGGGTACTTCTGCTGGTTGAGCAAACGGAGCAATGCCGGCGGCGCGCCGTTAGGCGCCGGACGCCGGGCAACGAGTAGGCCCGCAATGACGATGAAGACCGCCGTTGCGGCGAGACCGATCCGAAGACAGAGGCGCCGCCGTTCCGCTGGCTCGCGCGCCATGATCGTCCCGAACCCATAGCCCGCGGCCATCACACCGATCCAGGGGACGATGACGTAGAGTACCGAGATCGACGTCGGTCCAACCTTGACCTCGCCACCGAGATACAGGAACTGCCAGAACCATTGAGTGGACTGCGGCATCACGGCGGCGAGCGGCGCGATGAGATTCTGCCCGAGGATCAGCACGAGGCCGACGACGCCGACGACCGATGGCGGGAGCTGCACCAGCGCCGCCATCAGTACCATGCACCAGCCGAGCATCCAGATCACGCCAGCGAGGAGATGAGTAAAGTCGAACGTGAACGTCCAGGCGACGTGAAGTACGGTGAGCTCGAGCGCGACCAGGAGCAGCCCGCGGGTCACCAGAAATTTCGCGAGGGCTTTCGGATCGCCGAGCTTTCGGCCGAGAAAGAAGGCGCCGGTGCCAGCGAGAAACACGAAGGCCGGTGCACAGAAGTGCGTGATCCAGCGCGTAAAGAACACGCCCGGTGTCGGTCCTCCGGCAGGCACGCCCGAATACACGCGCACGTGATCGATCGCCATGAGAATCATCACGACGCCGCGAACGAAGTCCAGCGACGAGATGCGCGACGTAGCGCGATCTGGGCTGTAGGCACCGAAGGATGGCGCGCGAGCAGCGACTGGAGACGCGGTCACGATACGAGGGGTTAGAGGCTGGGGCTCAGGGGCTAGGGCCCTATCCCCTAGGCTCTAGCCCCTAGCCCCTCCCAACATTTCCATCCTGCTAATCGAGCGACAGCCTCCTTCAGCGAACGGCCGTCAGTGTGCAGCGAACGGTTCTCCACCGAGGACGCGAATGCGGCGCGTCACGTGCTCGCGGCGGCGGCGGCTCACCGGAACGCGAGTCCCGTCACGCAACAGGAGCACGGTTTCGCCTGCATCTCCCCTCAGCTCGCGAACACGCTCGATATTCACGATCGCCCCGCGATGCGCTCTGACAAATTGTTCGGGGTCGAGACGTCGCTCGAGGACGGCGAGCGATTGACGCATGAGGTGACGCCGCCCGCGAGCGTGAATTGCCGCGTAGTAGTCGTCGGCCTCGATCCAATCGATCTCCTCCGCCTCGAGCACCAACTCGCCCGCCGACGTTGGTACGACCAGCCGCGTTGGGCAGAGTCCACGCGTTAGGCTCGCGCGTTCGCGCGGCGACAGGAGCGCCGCGAGTCGGTGTGACAGCTCGACGGCCGCCAGCGAGCGCATGCGATCACGCGTGCGCTGCAGCGCCTCGACGAAGCGCGCCTCCTCGATTGGCTTCACGAGATAATCCAGCGCGTGCGACTCGAACGCGCGAACCGCAAAGTGGTCGTACGCCGTTACGAAGATGACGGCCGGTAATGGCGACGGCGTCAGCGCGCGAAGCACGCCGAATGCGTCGAGCTCCGGCATCTGCACGTCGAGGAAGAGAAGGTCGGGCCGAAGCGTACGCGCGAGGTGCACAGTCTCACGGCCGTTGCGCGCCTCACCTACGACGTCGACGTCGTGATGGGGCGCGAGGAGTTGCCGAATGCCGCGCCGAGCGAGCGGCTCGTCGTCGGCGATCAGGGCATGTACGCGGACCTCGTCAAGCATCCGAAGGTCTCCGGAGGGTCAGTCTCACGATGGCAATCGTGCCACCACTTTCGCCCCGGCGCAACTCCAGGCTGGCGGCGCTACCGAACAGCGTCTCGAGCCGAGCACGCACGTTCGCGAGACCAACGCCAGCATCCTTCTGCTCCTCGCGATATCCCGGCCCGTCGTCCCGTACGCTCAACACGAGCTGCCCTCCGTCGGCGACCGCGCCAACTTCGATCGTACCTGCCTCGCTCCGTTTCGCGATTCCATGACGAACTGCATTCTCGACGAGCGGCTGGAGAATGAACTCCGGGACGAGGGCGTCGTCCAATGACGAATCGACCGACCACCGCAACTGCAGTCGATCGGAGAAGCGAACCTGCTCGATCGCGAGATATCGCTCGACGAAGCGCAGCTCTTCACTCAACGGCACCTCTTGCCGCTTCTCGCCCTGGAGAACCTGACGCAACACGGCGCCTAACAGCTCGAGCATGCGCGAGGCGTCGCGAGTCCGCTGATCGCGAACCAGTACCGCGAGTGCATTGAGGCTATTGAACAGGAAGTGCGGGTTCAGCTGCATGCGCAGCGCCCCCAGACGTGCCTCGGCGAGCTGCGCCGACAGCCGTGCCTGCTGAGCCTCTCGCTCACGCGCCTCGGCGAAATAAGTAAACGCGTACACGCAGCCGAGGAACGCGAAGTACATCACCACCGACCAGGGGACGCTGGTCATGATCCAACTCAGGTAATCCCTACCGAAATGGCCCTGCCACGGATAGGTGCGCAGCAGCCAGCCGCACGCAATGCCGAGCGTCGCCCAGCCGATGCAGAGGAGGAGCGCGCCAACCACATGGACGACGACGACGCGCCCAATCCGATCGCGTCTGAGAGGCACGCGACGCGCGAGCTGAATGACAATCGGCGTGAGGGCGGCGAGGAACAGCCACTCACTGCTCGAAAAGATGACATTCGGCCAGGGGACGCGTCGCTGTCCGGCAAGCCGCGACTGCACATAGGCGTCGAGCGCGCTCAACGTGGCCGGAACGAGTCCAGCCAACGCGATGAGAAGCCATCGCGGTGGCGAGCGTCGCAGCATTGGCAGGGAGGCCGTCGTCACGCGAAGAGTCTAAGGCGCCGACGGGCTCCGAGCGAGAGCGAGTTAGCTGACTACTCGGGTAGTTGGCGGCTGGTTGTTGGTGATTGGCGGCTGGTTGGTGTTTTCTGTTGCATAACCAGTTTCCAAGGGCCAGTCACCAATGACCGATCACCAGTTGCGTAGCGCGATCAAGGGATCGATTCGCGCGGCGCGACGCGCCGGGAAGTACGAGGCCGCGAGCGCAACGAACAACAGTGTGCCGATGACAGACGCATAGATGAACGGGTCGACCACACTCACCTCGAACAACATTGTCTCGAGCGAACGTGCCGCGAGGACCGCCGCGACGACGCCGATCACAATCCCGATACCGGCCGTACGCAAACCCTCACCGACGATCATGACGGTGATGCGACGCTCGATGGCGCCGAGCGCCGTACGGATTCCGAGCTCGCGCGTTCGTTGTCCCACGGAGTGGGAGATCACACCATAAATCCCGACAGCGCCGAGGACCAAGCCGAGCAACGCGAAGCCGATGAGCAATCGTGTGACGACGCGACTCGTCTCCGTCGATGCCGCGAACACGTCGCCGAGGAGCCGCACCTCGGCGACAGGAACGGTTTGATCGAACGAATGAACCGCGGCGCGGATCGGCGCGACCAGCGTGAGCGGATCCACGTTGCCGCGCACGACAAAATGCATGAAGCGCAGATCTTGTTGCGCGTTAGGCCGGTACGCTTCCTCGACCGGCGGCACGTTAGGCGCAGCGGAGCGGACGTCGCCGACGATGCCAACAATCGTCGCCCATTGCTTCTGCGTTCCGTTGCCCAACCGCATGCGCTCGCCGATCGGATCGCGGTCGGGCCAGTAATGCTTTGCCATCGACGCGCTGATGACGATTACCGACGGGGCGTACGGCCCGTCCGTCGTCGCGAAAAGGCGGCCGCGCACGAGCGGAATGCCCATCGCTGCGAAGTAGTCCGCCACGACGGATCGCCAGATGATCGACGGATGCGACGCCGTTGCCGGGATCGGTCGCGACTCGATATCGAGACTACCGCGCCAGTTGAAGCCGGTGAGTGGAAGATGCTGAGCGGCGCCAACGCTGCGTACGCCTGGAATCGCCGCGATACGGCGCGTGATTTCGTTGAAGTAGGCAGTTCCGCGCTCCGGCGAGTCGATTTGCCCGCTGGTCGGCTGAATGAGGAACGTGACTACATTGCGCGGGTCGAAGCCGATGTCGACGCGATTGAGTCGCCAGAGCGTCTCGGTCATCAGTCCGGCGCCGACGACCAGCACGACCGCAAGGGCGACCTCGGCCACGACGAGCGCGTCGCGCATGAATGAGTGACCGCGGCTGCTCGATTCCGACGCGCCGGCGCGCAGCGCGCCGTCGGGGTCGACGCGCGAGGCAAGAATCGCCGGACCAATGCCGAAGAGGAGCCCCGCGCCGATCGTGATCCCGCTACAGACGGCCAGCACGCTCCAGTCCAGTCTCACCGCCGAGAGCATCGGCAGCGACGCCGGCAAGATTCCTTTCAGCAGATGCAGACCGAGAACACCCGCAAGCATCCCGAGGAGTCCGCCAGCGACGGCAATCGTTAGGCTCTGGACGAGCAGCTGCCTGGCGATCTGGCGCGGCGAGGCGCCGAGCGCGCGTCGGACCGCGAGCTCGCGACGCCGCCCGGACGTATGCGCCAACATCAGGTTGCCGACATTCGCGACAGCAATCAGTACGAGCAGGCCCACGGCACCGAGCAGCACGAAGAGCGAGCGACGTACGTCGCCGACGAGACTCGCGTGGAGGCTCGTCACCGTAGCGCCGCGAGCATAGTCGTCGGCGTAGCCAAACGCCTCACGCATGCGAGGTGTCAGCGCCGCCAGCTCGGTCGTCGCACTCGCGAACGAAGCGTCTTTCGCGAGCCGGCCGACAGCGACCGACAAGGCACCGGTGTGGAACGGCGAGCTCGGGTCGATCTGCAGCGGAAGCCAGGCGTCGACTCCCGCCTGGAGAGCTTCGAAGCCAGGTGGCATGACGCCGATGATACGCGTGGGATGAGCGTCCATGTCGACAACGCGGCCGAGCACCGCGGCGTCGGCACCGAACTGTGTCGTCCACAGGTCGTAGCTGAGGATGGCGACATCCCACGACCCACGTTCGGATTCGTCAGGCGCGAAGGTGCGGCCGAGCAGTGGCCGCACGCCTAACGCGGTGAAGAAGTTGACGGATGTGCGCGCGGCGTGGAGTTGGCGCGGCTCCCCGGCGCCCGTCATCGCGATTCCCCACCCCAGGCTCAACGCGGCGACGGACTCGAACGAGCGCGACTCACGTTGCATGAACAGGAGCTCGGCGTTCGAGATCGCGCGCGTCGGCCAGATGGCGGCGAGGCGCGCGGGCTCGCGGAAGGGCAAGGGCCGCAGCAGGACACCACGGACGACGCTGAACATCGCCGTATTGGCGCCGATGCCAAGCGCAAAGGTCAGTAGCGCGACGACCGTGAAGACGGGTTGACGACGCGCTTGTCGGAGCGCGAACACGAGATCATGATTCAGCACGCGCACAGGCGTCTCCGGGAGCGATCACGGAGGGTAGACAGCTTGATCTGGAAAAGCGTTGGCTGGAGAGGCCTTGGGAGACTAGGGATGAGGCGCGTGGTGCTCCGTCCCCTGGAACGCCATGAATTCATGGATGGCGCGTCGCGCCTCGGCGTCATTCGTGCGAATGAACAGCTCCGCACCCCGCGGCAGGTCCCGTGCTTGGTACGTGATCACGTTCCGCTTCTCGGCCATCACCTTGGCACCCGGGACGTCGCGCATGTGAACGGTCGCGGGCGTCGAGAAGTCGCCAGCCTTGAATGCGCGAGCGATCTCGCGCAGATGTGAGCGGATGCGCGAGACGCCGACTGAATCGGACACGTCACGCTGGAGCTCGATGCGGCCGCCATCGGGAAGCGCATCGAAGTGATGCGTCGAGGTGTACTGATCGACGCCCATTGCTATCTTGCCGCGGGCCTGCATTGCGGCGAACGCGCTATCGTGGGCAGCAGAGCGGGGCTGCTGCTGTGCGGGCAGGCGAGAGCTCGTGGCACACAGCACCATCGCGATGATCAATGAGCGTTTCATAACATCGTCTCCCTGGTGGGCGCAACCGACAGATGCATTATGATAGCGTTCCCCACACCACTGGCGATGGAACCATGGTTCCAGGCTCGGAGGGACAGCTGATTACCGTCGAGCAGCTTCGCTCGATGCCTGCACTCCGGGAGCTGCCCGATGCCACCCTCGCGCGCATCGCGAGCGGCGGCCAGGAGCGCCGTTATGCCAAAGAGGCAACCTTATACCGTGCCGGAGATGCCGCCGATGGCTTGTATCTCGTCATCTCCGGTCGGGTGCACGTCACCCGGGAGCGCGACAACAGCTCGGCGTTCCTCCACAGCGAAAGCGCCGGCGGCATCCTTGGAGAGATTCCGGTCTTCGGCGGCGGTCCCTTCCCCGCCAGCGCGCGAGCCGCGACCGCGACTCGATGCGTCTATCTGCCGTTACACGTTGTCGAACGGTTGTTGCGCAACGATTCAGACTTTGCTCGATTCGCGCTACGGCGACTGGCGATCCGGGCGCGTTCTCTCTTGGGGCGCATCGACGACCTCACGGCGACGACGGTCACTGCCCGTGTCGCGGGCCATCTCCTTGCGCAGGCGGCTTCGTTAGGCGCGGACGTCACGCTCGGGATGTCGCAGGAAGAGCTCGCGCGCGAGCTGGGCACCGCGCGCGAGGTCATCGTCCGTGCCCTGCGTTCACTCGTCGCCGCCGGCGCGATCGTTCGCAGCGGCCGCGCGCGCTTCACCGTGAAGCAGCCCGCGGTCCTCCGCTCGATCGCGTCGGCGTGAGCGACGACTAGCGCTTGTCGTACTGCAACGCGAGACGCAGCTGCTCGATCGCCTTGTCCACGGCGACGACGGCGTCGGCGCGATGGCCACCGAAATCGTGTGGCGCCTTCTGCAGCTCCACCTTCGCTGCCTGGAGCTCCTTGATCGCCGAGCGAATTCGTGGATGCTCTTCGACTCTTTCGCTTCGCGCGTTGCCCTGCACGCGTGCCGGCGCTTGCGCGTTGGCGCGGTGAGCGGGAACGAGGGCGAATAATGCAACCGCGACCATGCTCACGAAGAAACGTGACATAACCTCCTCCATGACGAGGGTGAGAGTGGAAGCACAACGTGTGTGCTCCGCATGAATCACCCTGCGTCATTCGTGATCGTCACGCGCCGGCTCGCTCAGCCGTTTCCCGGAAGGCGCAGCGGCCGCGTTCTCGTGCGCGATTCCCAATGTTCCTCGGCGATCTCGCGCTCGATCTGGTTGATCCGGTCGACGATGGCCTTGGGCGGTGGCGCAGCGGACGCGTGGACCTTGCCTAACGCGATGAAGCTCTCGAGCATGGTCTTGTAGGCGTAGGGCGAGTAGCCAGCCGCAACCGCGAGCTTGGCGCCTTTGTAGTCGCAGAGATTCTCCAGCGTTTCGCCGTAGCTCGCGCCGAACTCGCCCCAGTTCCACTGCTTGGGGTCGCTGACGTCGCGATGCTGGGTTCGCACGAGGCTGTCGATGCGTCGCGTGACCTGACCGTCGTCGATGTGCTCGATCTCGTGCGCGATGACTGCGGCCGCTTCGTCTTCGGTGCTCATGTACGCGAGAATACCGCCCCAGATGACGATATGGCCGCCGGGTAGCGCGAAGCCGCTCTTGATTCCCGGATGCGGATCGAAATGAATGCGCCACGGGAGCTGGCGGCGCGCATGCTTGCCGAGCGAATCCGCAATGCGCTGCAGATACGCTTCGATGCGGTCCGTCTCCATTGTCGGCTGGACTCCGCGGTCGTGATCGAATTGCTTGACGAGCGCGGCGCCGAGGTTGATCTCCTGAGAATCCGTTGGCGAGAGCGCACGGCGATCGGGCACAGCGTTAGGCACAACGCTGCGCGTCGCAGCGACCGCGCACAGAAGAGTTCCAAGCAGCAGTTGGAGCCTCATCTCAGCTCTCGTTCAGGGCAACGATTGGCGGAACGCGCATCGCGCGCCGGGCTGGAACGTACATCGCCAGCACCGCGACCGAGAGTAACAACGAGCCGACGCCGCCAAGTGTAAAGGGATCGTGGGGCGTCACGCCATACAGCTGTTGCTGCAGCACCGTCGTCGTCACGAGGGACAACGCAATGCCGACGACCAGGCCGGCAACGATGGGAGCGAGGCCGCGCTGCATGACGAAGCGCCAGATCAATCCGGGTGTCGCGCCGAGCGCCATGCGCACTCCGATCTCGTGCACATGCTGATTGACGAAGTACGACACGACGCCGTAGATGCCGACCATCGCCAGCGCGAGCGCGATGCCGCCAAGGAGCGAGAGCAGTACCGTGTTCATGCGCGCCGTCGCGAGCGACGCACGAAGGAACTGATCCATCGACGTCGCTTCGGTGAGCGGCAGCGATGGGTCGACACGGCCAACCGCGCGGCCGAGCGGCCGCGCCAATGCTTCGGCTGCTCCCTTCGCCGATGGACCGCGAACGACGACGACCATCGAACGCTGGATGACTGGCCAGAGGACGTCGGGCGTCTGGGTGAGCGGGATGTAGAACTCCGGCGCCGGCGATTGATTGAGCCCGGCGTCGTGCAGATTCGCGACGACGCCGACGACTTCGCGATACTTGGGATCCTTCTTCGAGGCGACCGCACTGATGCGACGCCCGATCGCGTCGCGCGGGTCGATCGAAGGCCAGAGCAGACGGGCGAGCGCTTCATTGATGACCATGATGCCCGGCGTCGACGAATTGTCGGTCGTCGCCATGTCGCGGCCGACTATGATCGGGATGCGCATCGTGGAGAAGTAGCCGCTGCTCGCCAGCCGCAAATTCGCCGTCGGCGATTTGTCGTTCTCGGCCTGACCCTCGCTGGCGACAGACGACGCCATCGACGAACCCGAGAGCGGCACGACCGACACCGTCGCCGCCGACTGCACGCCCGGGACGCGCGCGGCTTCGTCACGGATCTCGGTGTACGCGCGGACGACGTCCGCACCGCTCGGATAGCGGGCGGCTGGTAATATCAGTCTCGCCGTCAGCACACCATGTGGATCGAATCCTGGATCGACGTGCTGCATGAGCCAGGCGCTGCGAATGAGCAGACCGGAGCCAACGAGCAGCGTGATCGCTAGCGCGATCTCGGCGCCGACGAGCACGGGTCGTAACCGATCGCGGGCGACGGAGCTGCGCCCGCCTTCGCGCAGCGTTTGCTGCAATTGCCCTCGCGCCGCGCGGAACGCGGGAAAGAGACCAAAGACGATCGCGCTCACGACGCCGACGGCCAGCGTGAATGC
This sequence comes from Gemmatimonadaceae bacterium, assembly GCA_036496605.1. NCBI lineage: Bacteria > Pseudomonadati > Gemmatimonadota > Gemmatimonadia > Gemmatimonadales > Gemmatimonadaceae > Gemmatimonadaceae bacterium. The sequence goes on from DASXKV010000030.1 coordinate 24,361, forward strand.
GAAGACACGCCAGTCGATGCGCGCCTGCTCGAGCCGCGGGATGTCCTCGGGGCTGACACCGAGAATGACGCGCAGCAGACCGACCGCAACGCCCAGGCCGAGGAAAGCACCAGTGAGGGAAAGGACGAGGCTCTCGGTGAGGAGCTGCCTCACGAGTCGCGCCTGTCCAGCACCCAACGCGGCGCGGATCGCAAGCTCGCGCGCGCGTACGGTCGCGCGCGCGAGTAGCAAGTTTGCAACGTTCACGCATGCGATGAGCAGTACGAAGCCCACCGCGCCGAGCAGCACCAACAAGAGCGAGCGATAATTGCCGACGAGATCATCGCGATAGCTATGGATGTCGGCGCCATAGTCCGTGATGGGGGACGAGCGCTCAGGGATCCGCTCGGCGGTGGCGCGCTCGGCGAGTGTCGTTGCCGCGCGCGCCTGGGCAATCGTCACGCCGGGACGGAGCCGCGCAAAGACCTTGAGATAATGCTCACCATACTTCGTCGCGTCGTCGCGTGTGAAGGCAGTCGGCGTCCAGATGTCTTCACTGCCACGGGTGACATCGAAGCTCGGCGGCATGACGCCGATAATCGTGTGCGGCGTTCCGTCCATCTCGACGACGCGATCGAGCGCGCCGCGATCGCCATTGAAGTGGCTCATCCACAGCCGATAGCTGATCACCGCGACATTCGAGCGGCCAGGCGAATCTTCCTCCGGCGTGAAGGTGCGACCGAGCAACGGCCGCGCTCCGAACACGCCGAAGTAGTCGGCACTTACGCGACCGCCGGTGATCATCTCGGGGACGTCGCCGAGCCGCAGCGTGATGCCGGCTTGGAGAACCGCGGCGGCGACGTGATCGAACGCGCGGACGTCGCGATACGCGAGAAACTCGGGCACCGACGGATCAGAGAGGCCGCTCGACCGCGTTGGGTAGACGCGGACAATTCGGTCGGCGTCCGGGAATGGGAGCGGCCGCAGCGCCACGGCGTCGAGCGCGCTGAAGACAGCTGCCGTCGCGCCGATGCCTAACGCCAGCGTGAGCACGGCAACGGCCGTGAATCCGGGTTTGCGAGAGAGCTGCCGGATCGCGAAGCTGACGTCCTGGCGCAGTTCGTGACGCAATTCGGCGCGACTCGCCTTGCGATCGCGCTCCTCACCATAGCGGCGGCACTCCGCATTGATGGACGCACTGTCGCCGAATCGGCGCTCGGCCTCGAGACGGGCATTGGTGCGGGTCATTCCGAGCTCCATCAACTCACGAGTGGTCATCTCGAGGTGAAAAGCGAGCTCGCTTTCCACCTCGTCCTGCACCGACGCGCGCCGGAGACGCGGCCACTGTCGACGCGGAGTCACGCGGGCAGCAGCAGGGGTGCGACCGCGGCGACGAAGCTGGCGAACTCCTTCGTCTCGTCGCGCAGCTGGCGTCGGCCTTTGTCGGTGATGTGATAGAACTTGGCTTTGCGTCCGAGCTCGGACGTGCCCCAATCGGCTTCGATCCAGCCATCGCGCTCCATGCGATAGAGCGCGGGATACAGTGAGCCTTCCTCGACGATCAGCGTGTCGCGCGTCTGCTCACTCAGCCAGCGCACGATTGCGTAGCCGTGGCGCGGCCCGAACGTGAGTGTTTTGAGAACCAGGGCGTCGAGCGTTCCGTGGAGACGATCTTTGGTGGCAGGCATCGGCACGTTGTCCCAAGCAGTCTAGGTATTGTTCAACGAGCGATACCTAGATGTCAAGGGCACGCCGGCTCATCTATGGCTAGGTTTGCGGCATCCGCCAGCCAATTGCCTCGTTGGGCTCAAGGGCGCCAGGTCGTGAACCCAGCCGCGGGCTCCCGCTTGCGTGGCGCGGGCTGCTCGGCCGGCTCGCCGACGTTCACGATCGCGACGATCCGCTCCGTCTCGCCGACGCCGACCGCCGCGCGCGATGCGGCGTCGATCATGACGCCGCCCGTCTTGATGTGGGTGCCCAGCCCAAGCGCAACCGCCGCGAGCGCGAGGTTTTCGATCGCCATCATTGCCGCGGCGTAGTCCTCCTCGCGGGTCTCCGGATTCTCGTTCACGACGACGGAGACGGCGATCATGCACGGCAAGTCGCGGTGCTCGCCGGCGATCGTTTCGCGCAGGGTACGAGCGGCCCCTTGATCCGGGAGCTTCCGCGCCTTCCGTTCGCCGAGCGCGAGTCCGTATGCATAACGAGATTCGGGGCCGAGGACGTAAAAGCGCCACGGCCGGGTGAGGCGATGATTCGGAGCCAGTATCGCGGCGTCGAGGAGTGTCTCGATCTCCTCTCGTGTAATCGCACGGCCGGTGAATCTCTTGATGGAACGGCGGTGTTCGATGATCTCAGGAATTGCCATGCATGGAAACTATCGGGCTGACGCTATGGCAGCGCCCACGTGCCGCGAAGGCGATCGTACGCGCTCCGTGGCAACTGCACGAGAATGGGAAGGGCGTCGGGATCGAGCCACGCCAGCATCTCTCGCATGACGTCGGACCGAAACGCCGTGCAGCCAACCGTGCTGCCGTCTGGCCCGGGCCAGATGTGGAGAAAGATGCACGAGCCACCACCGACCTCGCGGCCATTCGCGTTATGCTCGACCACGACGCCCAGACTGTAGAGCGAGTCGCGGCGATGCATGTCTTCGGCGCTGTGCCAGTCGATCGCCGAGCCGCGCGCAGCGAGCAGCATCTGATTGTAGTGCACGGAGGCCGCATCGTCGACGCACTTGTACGCATCGGTGGCCTGGGTGTACGGCAACTTGATCCACGACACCGAATCTTTCGGCACATAGCCGAACGCAGACGTCAACCGAAAGACGCCAGCCGGTGAACGCTGATCCCCTTCGTGTTTGATCGGTCCCGGCTCTCCCGGACTGCCCACGCCATGCATGCCGTCGCCCCAACCGAGTCCAGCTGAGCCCACGACGACGGGCACCTCCGGCCCAACCTGCCGCCAACTCGAGCGGACGCCGTCGCGAACGTAGCGGCGCATGACGCCGGGAACGGAAGTCCAGTCGTCGGTGACGACGACGATCATCTGCAGCGAACGGCTTGTCGGACCCGCCTCGTGGGACGAAATCGGTGACGGGGCCGTCGCAATGCGCGGCGATTGACAAGCAGCGATGGCGATCGTGGAGATCGCTAAGATGACAAAGCGGAAACTCGGCATGATCAATCTGTAATGTGGCCAACCGGCATAGGCCAGTCACGCGATCGAAGAAGCGCGACGCGGCCGACGCAAGACGCACCGGCCGCGATTTCCGAGAGTGAGAAATCTCTAACGGACGCGATCAGGGATTGAAGTTCGGATTCGCGCTCGTCTCTTGCGGTGGAATCGGTGTGCAGAGGTTGCTGCCGAACGTCGGCGGATTCTTGCCGGGGAAGTAAGTGTTTGCACCGTTGGCCTCGGTCAGCACGGCGGTCACCGGGACCGAGGGATTGCGGCGGAGATCGCCCAGTTTCTTCCCCTCGAGCCAGAAGTCACGCGCGCGCTGATTGAGCAGTTCACCCATTATCGACAAGGTGTCCGTCGCTCCAGCATAGGTTCCCTGTCCGCCGACGGCGCGACGCGCATTGATGAGCGTAATCGCGGCCGCGGTGCTATTGCTGCCGTGAATCGCTGCTTCCGCCGCGATGTACTGCGCTTCGAGCGAGGACGCGAGTCGAATCTGATCGCCGTACGTGTTGTACTTCGCCTGGACGACGTACGCAACGCCATTGAGCGTCGATCCCGGACGTGTGCTGTCGGCGGGCATGCGCGGATCGCCCGTCCGATAGAGCTTCGGCGCGACGATCTGTGCTTGAGCCGTGATCCTGAAGAACTGATTGCCTAACGTTCCCTGGGTGCTGACGTTGGCGCTCGTGATCACGTTCGTGGAAAAGCTCGGCGGGACCAGGGCGGCCGTCTGACTCGCGTGCGTGTAGTCGCCCTTTTGCAGGTAAGCGCGCGCGAGACCGACGTTCGACGCATTCACGATTGCAGCGCCCGGGGAACCGGCGGCAGTCGCAACCGTCACGGCAGTCGTGAAGCGCGTGATCGCCGAGTCGATCAGCTGCGCATCGCTCAACTGCGGCCCACCTTGAATGACGCCGGCGCACGCCGACTCGGCCATGAGCTCGAGCGCGAAGCCGAGGTTCATCGATGCGCGCGCGAGATTGACGTCCGACGCGGCACCAGGCCCGCCCTGCAACGCGCCAACGGCATTCTCGTTTGACGCGATGGCGAGACTCAATGGCGCGAAGAAATCCGCGTTGATGTCGTCGGTCGATGCGAACGTACGTGCGGCGATTCTATTTTGTTGAAGCCGCGCGGCGCCACTCCAGAGCTCTTCCGAGATCAAGCCGCCGTAGAGCGCGACGCTCTGAAAGGCAATGAAGAAGTTGGTCTGCGCCGAAAGCGACAGTGTCGTGCCGTCAGCGTTGGGGTTGAAGGTGGCAGCGTCGATCACGGACGGATTCGAGACGTCCATGTTGCACCCGGCCGCTCCCACGACGCCAGCGAGAGCCACTGCGATCGATAGAGATCTCTTATTCATGGCTCTGATCCTCAGAACTGGAGGTTGAGGCGGACGATCCAACGGCGCGCACTCGGCACCGTGAACTCTTCGACCGAGGGAAACTGCCGCTGACCGCCGTTCACGGTATTGGCTTGCAGCTCCGGATCGGGACCGTCGAATGCTTTGTTCTTCCAGATGTGCAGGTTGCGTCCGCCGACAACCAGCGATGCGCCCGCTGCGCGCACGCGCTGCGCAAGCTCGTTCGGCAGGTCGTATGAGAGCGACACCTCCTGCAGCCTAACGAAGTTGGTCGGCTGCAAATACCGGTCGAGCACGAGCGGGACGGACGCACCACTCGGCGTCTTGAACGGACCCGAATGGGCGATCAGCTCCGTCTTGCTGTAACCGCCCTGGTCTGCAGGCAGGTTCAATCCCGCGCTGGTACCGGTGAGATCCTGATAGAGCGGAGTGACGTTGAGAAGCTTCGCACCCTGCTGATGGGTGATGAGTCCGTAGAGCCGGAAGTTTCGGAAGAGCGTAAAGGTGCTGCTGAAGTTCGCCGTCAGCGTCGGGAACTGCGGGCTCGTATACACCGGCGTGCCCGTCACCGTCGCAACGCCGGCGAGGGTGTCGATGCTCGTGATCTGGCTCGAGTACCACGACGCGAGTGGCTTGCCGATCACGTAGCGATACGTGAGATCGGGGCTGATCTCGGACTGCGCCGGAATCGTTATTGGACCGAGGCTGACCAGCTTGTTGTCGAGCGTCGCGCCGTTCAGTGCCGCATCCCATCGCAGGTTGCGGCGATCGATGGGCGAGGCGTGGAGAGTAAACTCTATACCGCGGTTGTCGACCTTTCCCGCGTTGATGTAGGGATTGCTCGTGTACGCCAGAGACGGCGCGAGTGGATTGAGCAGGAGCAGATCCGACGTGCGCTTGTCGAAGAAGGTGAGCTCGATGCCCGCGCGCTCGTGGAAGAAGCCCGCGTCGAAGCCACCCTCGAACTCCGTTCCTCGCTCCGGCTTGAGATTCTGATTTCCTGGACTTGCCTGAACGACGCCGGGCCCGACGCCGCCGGACGGCGTGACGTAGGTGAATGGCGCGTACGTCCGGAGCGAAGCGCCTGGGTCGGGTGAGCGCCCCGTCGTACCGTACGCGGCTCGGAGCCGGAACGTCGAGATCCCAGGTGCGATGCGCTGCCAGAAGGGCTCCTGCGACAGGACATACGACGCACTCACCTTCGGCAGGAACAGTGAGCCGAAGGCGCTCCCGAATGCGGAGTTGCGGTCGACTCGCGCGCCGGCCTGCAGGAAGAGCGTCTGGCCGAAGGACAACTGCTCCTGCGCGAGGAGACCGAGCGACTTTGCCTGGCTGTACGTCTGGTGCGACTCGTTCGTCGCCGCGGAGGAGACGAGGTTGGACGAGTTGGTGGCGAGACCGATGCCGATGCCGGCCAGATAATTCGTGACCGTGTTGATGTACTGACTGCCAAACGAGAAATCCGAGGCGATGTTCTTATCGCGACCGAAGGCCGTGTGGATGTTCCCGAGGTAATCGACGGTGTAGATGTTGATCGGATTCTGAACGTCCTCGACGTAGCCGTTCGACTGATCGCCCGAGTACCAGTTCTGGCTGTTCTTCGGATAGAAGGTGACACCGTGCGTCGAGGATAGATCGGCGCCAAGCGTCAGGCGATTCGTGAACCAGGAGAATGGGCTATAGTGGACCTGCGTCGACGGCGTGAAGCGCATCGTCGTAAGCTCGTTCTGGACCGCCTCGAGCCCTGCCACGGGAGTGCTCAAACCACCACTGCGTGCTCCGTTCGACGCAACCTGCACCCCGTAGATATTGGAGAGGGCGTACTGCTGCGTCAGATAGCCGTAGTTGGCGTCGTCGCCGTCGGGAAGCCGGTAGTCGTTCCGGCTGAGCCCAACCGTGGCGTCGATGCCTAACGTGGGCGTCGTGACCCAGTTGAAGCTCGCGCGGCCCGTGCGCCGCTGCGTCGAGTTGTTGCGCGTCGTACCCTGTTCGTTGCTCGCGTCGGCCGACACGAAGTAGCCGAAGCTGTCGCCGCCGCCGCGCGCGTTGTAGTCGAGCGAGCCGAGATTGCCATTACTGAAAACGCCTTCGCGCTGGAGGGGATTGTCGGAGATGACGCTGCCGACGGTCTTGCCCTGGCAGAGTGGTGCGCCGCCGGCTCCGATATCCCCGGCGCCGCACGTACCATAGAGCGTGCGCGGCGTGAAATTCGGGGTGATCTGGTTGTACTCGGTCGTGATGTTCTGACGGAATTCGTGGGAGCCGAGGCGTCCTTTCTTCGTAATGATCTGAATGACGCCCGCCGACGCGTCGGCGCCATAGAGCGTCGAAGCAGCGGGGCCCTTCACGACCTCGATGCTCTCGATGTCGTCGGGATTGATGTCGTTGAGTGCCGTGACCGATTGGCCGCCGAGGATCTCGAGTCCGTGATACGAACCGACGTCGTTGCGCGAACCGCTGTACGCGCGAACACCATCGATGAACACCAGCGGCGCGTTGGACAGCGAGATCGACGCTGCGCCGCGGATGTTGATGCGAGGAGCGGTACCGGACGTGCCCGACGTCGTCGTCACGTTCACCCCGGCGACTCGGCCCTCGAGCACCTGCGTGAGCGTCGAGACGGGCGCCTGGGTGGTCACGGCGCTAGCGTCGATCGTCGCGACGACCGCGCCCTGCGCGGCGCGCGTCTGATTGCCGGCGGTTCCGGTGACGACGACCTCTTGCAGATTCACCGCCGAGGTCTGAAGCGCGAAGTCGAGCGTCAGGGTTTGCCCGTCGCTCGCGGTGATATTACGTGTGGTGGCGCCGTAGCCGATGCGTCGTGCGGTTACGACGTGCGCGCCACTCGGCACGCGTGTGATCCGATACGTGCCGTCTGGTCCCGTGCTGGCGCCGAGCTGCGTCCCCTGGACGGCGATCGTCACCGCCTCGAGCGGGCCGCCCGACTGCGCATCGGTCACCTTTCCGGCGATGATACCCGTACCCGCCTGTTGCGCGCCGACTGCCGTGGTGACGACACTGGTCGCCGAGAACAGCATCGCCGCAAGCCATGTGCGACGTCTCATCGTGGTCTCCTCGTGGTAGAAATCGGCGTGGCCGCCAATGGTACGGACAAATTAGAGTTGGTACCGCGGGCCCGTAAGAGGCACGTCGAGTGGATTCCGCCGCGATCCAAGGGAGAGCACTAATTCGGGACGCGGGCCGCCGGACGGACTGGTGAGAATGCCGCGGCGCGATCAACTTAGCATTTGTCCGTACGAATGTACACCTTCCGTTTCGCGCGCCCGACCAACCAGGAGCACCGCGTGCCGAGTCCAGGCTGTCTCTCTCGTTCCCGTGCGTTGGGAATCGCCCTCGCGATTTCCGCTGCGAACGTCGCAACCCGTCCCCTGCGTGCACAGTACGTCGGCGCCCCGACACCGGACTCGCTCGCGCACCTCATACTCGCGCGATTCGCGACGGGTTCCATTGCGGCGTTCGACAGCGTGTATGGTGACCCACTCGGCCGGCGTGTCATGCACACGGCCGTCGAGCGAGCGAGCAGCCGCGACGGTGGACCGGGACGCGTTGTGTGGTCGTCCACGGATCGTGCCGTTCTCCTGCTCACGCCCGTCGTGCACGCCGGTCACGGGAGCGGGCTTTCGGCCGGCGGTGATGAGACGAACCAGGTCCGACGGCTCGCCGGCTACTACGAGGCGACGCGACGCGGCGGCGCGTGGTATCTCGGGCGTCAGCTCCCGCTCGACAGCGCGACCGTCATTCACACGCAAAAGATTCACGTTGCGCTCGACCCCGGACATCAGAGTCTCATCGTAGACACGCTCGATGCGACGGTCGGCAGTGCCTTCGGGCTCGCGCTACGACTCAACAATCGCGCGAAGCTTCAGGTCGTTCGGCTCGACGGCAAAGAGGTGGAGTATCAGCTCGCCGGAGGCGTACTGTGGATTGCCGCTCGCCCCGAGACCCATGCCCGCGTCGCGCTTCGATACGTGATCGCCGATGATGAGCGTCCTCTCACGGACACATCGGCGGCACCAGCGTTCGGAGCGCTCGAGAACACGGATGCCTGGCTGCCTTTCTTCAACTACGACAGCGGCAACGATTTCGCGGCGCTCACCGTGACGGTGACGATTCCAGCCGCGTACCAGCTGACGACGAGTGTGCCGCAGACGGACGCGGTGACGAACGGAGTCCGCACCATCCAGGGCGAGAGCATCCACCCGCAGTTCATTCTCAGCTTGATGTACGACAAGGATTGGAAGCGAACGACGTCGCGAATCGATGATTTCACATTCGAGACGTTCGTCACACCGAAGTTTCGCTTCTCGCACGATTCGCTCGCCAAGTTCGTGGCGCGAGAGTATCGACTGCTGACGCCGCGATTCGGCGAGCCACAGTGGCCGTCGCGCTATCTGGCGGTGGTGGAGAATCGGGTGCTACATGGCTCCGGATTCACCGTGCGGATGAACAACGCCGTCGTCGCCGGAGACAACGTGTTGCTCCTGGACGAGCCGGTCCTCGGGCCCTCGGCCGCCTTCGCGCACGAAGTGGCGCATGGATGGACGATGGACGCGAGCGGACCTGCCGCCAATTTCCTGCAGGAAGGATGGGCGACGTATTGTGAGTCGCTGGTGCTGGGCGATCTCTATGGTCCCGCCGCCAGGCAGGCAGTGTGGGAGCGACTCTACACGGCCTACATGGGAGGCCAGGATCGCGCCGGCTTTCAGGGCGGCTTCGAGGGGCGACAGACGCTGCTCGGCGATCCCGACAACGGCCGAATTCACTACTACAAAGGTTCGTGGATCTTTCATCAGCTCGAGCACGTACTGGGCGACAGCGCCTTCGATCGCGGGATGCGCGACTTCGTACGTCATGCGGGCTATGGACCGAACGGCTACGAGCAGCTCATCGCCGACATGAACAAAGCGTCCGGCCGCGACGTGAGCCCACTCGTTATGCCGTGGCTCATGGAGAAATACATCCCCGACGTCGATGCGCGAGTCGAAGGCGGCAAGGTGATCGTCACGCAGTCGCAGCCCACGCCACCCTTCGACTTGCCGCTCGACGTGGAGCTGACGACGGGCGCGGGCCTCGTGAGGCGTCCGGTTCACCTGACGTCGCGTGCCGACACGATCGACGTGACCGGTCTCGGTAGTGTCACCGAGGCGCGCGTCGATCCCGATCATCATTTTCTCATTCGGCGCCACTGGGGCGACACGGCGCGATTCGCGCTGCAGGCGCCCACGGCCCATACCGTCGAGCTGACGGGGAACTTCCTCGCGAAGCCGATCCCGGCGACGCGTGTCGGCGACGTGTGGACGGTGGAGCTGCCGCTCACCGAGGGTCGCTACGTGTGGCAGTGGCGCGTCGACGGCGCTTCGCCAACGGACGAGATGATCATCGCCGACTCGCGGCGTCCGACGGACCCGACGGCGCGCGTGGGCGTTCTCATCGTGCGGCCCGTTAGGCGACTGCCCTCTCCGCCGCGCACCGACACGTCATCTCGAAACTGAGCCTTTCCCTCCTTCCCTTCCTTCCATGGCCACTCTCTCCACATCGACGACGCGGCGCCTCGCGTCGCGCGCGTATCTCGTCGGCTGCACGCTGTTCGGCGTCGCCGGCATCGCCGCCTTCACGCGATCCGTCCAGAAGCCGCGGTTCGACGAGATCGACGTCCAGCGCATCAACATCATCGCGCCTAACGGCACTCCGCGACTGGTGATCTCGAACGCCGAGCGCGCACCGGACGCCATCATCGGCGGCAAGACCTATCATCGGAGCGGCCGGAACGAGGCCGGGATGATCTTCTACAACGAGGAAGGCAGCGAGAACGGCGGCATGGGCTTCAGCGGACACACCCGGGACGGCCACGTCTCGGCGAACGCTGGTTTCATGTTCGATCAATACGGTCAGGACCAGACGGTGGGCCTCACGTACGACGAGCAGGATGGCCGGCGGTCCGCCGGTCTTCGCGTGTGGGATCGTCCGAACCAACCGATATCGGTACTCGGTGACATGATCGAGCCGGTCAAGCAGATGGCGGATGGGCCGGAAAAGACGCGTCGCATGGCGGCTGTGCGCGATAGCGCGATCAAGCTCGGTCTCGCCGGCGCGCAACGCGTGTTCGTCGGAAAACAGAACGACAAGACGGCGACGGTCGTGCTCGCGGACGCGCAGTCGCGGCCGCGCCTGCGGATGGTCGTCGACTCCTCAGGCGCGGCACGAATCGAATTCCTCGATGACGCCGGCAAGGTTGTACGCACGCTCTCGGCGAGCGATCGCTAAACAGGAGACCCACATGGACGACCAGCTTCAACGCGAGATCCGGCGACTGCGCCGCACGAACGCCGTCGCGGTGGGCCTGCTGGTGATTGTCTCGGTGAGTGCGTTCGTACAGGCCAGACCAGCGCGGACGAAGTTCGACGAGATTGACATCGAGCGAATCAATGTGCGGGAGCCGGATGGGACGCTGCGGCTCACGATCTCCAACCACGCTCGGCTGCCCGAGGTCGTCGTTGGCGGAAAGTCGTATCCGCTGCGCGGTGGGACCGGTGTGAATTCGGCGGGACTGATCTTCTTCAACGACGAAGGGAATGAGGACGGCGGGTTGGTGTGGGCGGGAAGCAAGAATGCAGGGGGCTATCAGGCGTCAGCGGCTCTCACGTTCGACCAGTTTGATCAGGACGAAACGATCTCGCTGGAGTACGGCGACGAGAACCGGCGTCGTCAGGCAGGGTTGGCCGTGTTGGATCGTCCCGATGAGCCGATTCAGATCTTCGCCGAAAGCGCCATGGCGATACGGGCGATGCCGGATGGTCCGGCGAAGCAGGAGCGCGCGCGTCGTCTGCAGGAGTCCGCGATCGCCCGCGGCGCCGTGCCCGCGCAACGCCTCTTCGCCGGCAAGCGCCCCGACAAATCGTCGATGGTCATACTCTCGGATCGCAAAGGGCAACCGCGCCTTCGGCTGTCGGTCGATTCGTTAGGTACGGCCCGGATCGAGTTTCTCGACGACAGCGGACATGTTACACGCAGCCTCACCGGGAGCGACGCGCGCTGAGGTCGCCCCTGCACTCACCCACGTGGAGGATTCATGGACACGAAGCTCCAGCAGGACGTTCGATGGTTGAAGCTCTACGCGCTGTGCTCGACCGCGGCGTTCCTCGTCATCGCGCTCGCCGCGTTCCGGCGGCCGCCGACCAGCCAGAAGACCAAGTTCGAGGAGATCGACGTCGAGCGCATCAACGTCGTCGAGAAGGACGGCAAGCTGCGATTAGTGATCTCGAATCGCGACCGCTCGCCGGGCCCAATCGCGTACGGCAAACCGTTCGGCTATCCCGGCGGATCGCGGCCGGGAATGATCTTCTTCAACGATGAAGGATCCGAGAACGGCGGACTGACCTTCACCGGGAAGCAGGGCGCCGACGGCAAGTACGCCTCGACGGTACACATGTCCTTCGATCAATACAACGAAGATCAGGTGATCGTACTGCAGTACGCGGATGAGAATGGCGTGCAGCGGAAGGGACTGCAGATCCTCGATCGCGCCAACGTGCCGATTCTCGATCTCGTGAAGCAGCAGGAGGCGCTGCAGAAGATGCCCGCGGGTCCGGCGAAAGACTCGGCGACGAAGAAGTTCATGGAACCGCGCCCGGGCGAACCACTCGCCGCGCAGCGGCTTTTCGTCGGGCGCGATCCGAGTAAATCGGCCCTCGTGGTGCTGTCCGACAAGATGGGACATCCGCGGCTACGAATGTCCGTTGATTCGTTAGGTAAGGCGAGCTTGGATTTTCTCGATGCGAGTGGGAAGGTTACGCGCAGCATCGGGGAACAGCCGTAGTCATCGCGACCGCACCTAGAGTTCTCGGACCGTCGCTGGCATCTGGTAGCGGCAGCCATGCCGCCGCCAGCGACGGTCTCGGATATGACAGACAGAAGGAAATCAATAATTCCAATCCGTCGCCTCGCCCGGCGGTGTGTTCGCCTTGACGAAGGCGCCCGCGGTCCGCGCAAAACCCGCCCACGTCCAGGTGTGCCACGAATGGCCCTTCATCGGCCGGCCGAACGTGAACTCGGCCTCGTAATGCGGGTTCGTCGATGACTTGAGCATCTCCTGGAAATCGTAGACCGCGAGGTTGAGATAGAAGTCATCCATGTCACCGGCAAAGAAGTGCAGCTTGCCGACGAGCTTGGGGCCGAGCGTCGACCAGTTGCGCTGCGCGTAATCGCGGAGATCGAAACCGTGGTCACGCATGTACGCGGCCACGTCGTGGTCGATCTTGCCAGTGAGCTTGTCCCACAGCGGCTTTGGATAGCCATCGGCGCCGACGGGGCCATAGACCGCTTCCCACGCCTCGAGCTGGTACGAGGAGCGACCATGGCTGCCGAGTACCGCCTCGAACCTGCTGAGTTGGCGCATCGTCCACAGAACCTGCCCTTGCGTCGTGCGGCGGAAGGGCCGCTCGGCGGACATGAACTGTCCGAAAGGAATGGAGAACGCGTTCGAGTCGGCGTAGATGTTGGTCTGCTGATAGTGGCGGAAGTCGATCGGATCGGGCTGGAGCACGTAGGCGCCGCCGAAGAAGTCGGGATGCTGGAGCATCATCGCCAGCGTCTGCCAACCGCTCGTCGATGCGCCCTCGAGAACGCGACCGTACGGCTTTCGAATGATGCGAAACTGCTGCTCGATGGCCGGCATGACCTCGTCGACGATTGCGTCGCCATACGGGCCGTTGTTCGCCGAGTTTACAGAGTATGAATCCGGGAAGTATGGCGTCTGCTGCTCGAGGCTGATGGCGATGAGCCGCGGCATCGAGTCGGTAATCCATTGCTGGTAGAAGTCGTAACCACTCTCGGTGCCAGTGACTGGATTGATGGTCCCGCTGTTGCGCCCGGGCGTCGTCGAGAACTGGAACGGCGTGCCGTGGCCGAGCGTGTAGACACTCGGGTAGTACGTGTTCGGATGCTCGGCGTAGCCTTTCGGAAGGAGCACGGTGGCGTACACGTAGATTGGGCGTCCCCAGAACTGCGTCAGCTTCTGGCTCTGGATGCGTATGTGCTTCACCCACTCGGTGTCTTCCTCGCGCGGCTGCGCTTGCATGACGTGGGTCAAAGAGAGCTTGACGGTGCCGCCGTTGCCGACGTGCACGCGTTGCACGTCGCTGTAGAGATTCCCCGCCGCGATCTGGAAGGTCTCGATGTGCCCGTCATTGATCTGGACCCAGATCGTGTGACCGTCGGCGCGATGCACCTGGGTATAGACGTCGATCACCGCCTGCGCGTAGTAGTCGCCCTCGGGAAGGTCGGCGAGCGACGTCGGATAGCCAACGGCAGCATTGTCGACGATGGCGGTCTGCGCGGGCCGCAACTGATCGAGATCGATGCCGAAGACCGCCGGCCCTTGTGGCGAGGCGAGCAGTCGGGGCTCGGGCTGTGCGTTCTTCGAGAGAATAAGGATCAGCCGTCCCGTCAACGGAGCCGCGTGCGCGGCGGCGGCGAAGCTCACCTCGAATCGCGGCGGCGCCGCGGTGAGCGGCGCGACCGCCGTGAACGTGAAAACGAAAGCGAGCGGTGCGAGGAGGGAGAGGCGATGTTGCATGCGAGTCTCGCGTCAGAGGAACATCGAATAGGCAAGCACGGTTTGCCCTGCCCAATTGTCCGTACTAAATAATAGGCTACCCTCGCTACGACTAGTACAGACTCCTTTCGGACGTTCACGCATGCGCGTTCTCCGCCCTCTGACGCTCCACGCGATTGTGTGCCTCGCGCTTCTCCTGCCGTGGCAGCGCGCCGTCGGCCAGCAGTATCCGCTACTGGATTCGACCTTTACGAATCTGATCACGGCGGAAATCTCCGGCGACGCGGCGTTCGATCACATTCGTGCTCTCTCGCCGTACCATCGGCCGCAGGGCTCCGATACGCTTTATCTCGCCGCGCAATACGTCGAGCGGATGGCGCGCGCGTTCGGCCTCGATAGCGTCGCGCTCATCATCCAGCCATCCAAACGCCTAACGTGGAATCCCGGCACATCGGATCTCTGGCTCGTAGCGCCGGACGGCGCACCGCTCGAGCGGATCGCGAGCTCGATTCAGACGCGACTCCATCTCGCCGATCGGAGTCGTCCGGCCGACGTGACCGCGCCCCTCACCGACGTCGGCGCCGGCACGCCGGCGGAGCTCGACAGCGCGCACGTGGCGGGCAAGATCATCGTCGCCCGCGGCAGTCCCGGCGATCTCGCTCGACTCATGGTCGACGGTGTACAGCGTCGCGGTGCGGCGGGCGTGATCTGGTATCCCGATCCGTACACGCCGTCGAAAGGCTTCTTCAGCTTCTCCGATCAGCCGACGATGATCCCGTGGCTGACGATCCCGACGCAGCCCGTCGACGGTAAGCTGCCGACGTTTGCGTTCATTCTCTCGTTGCGCGAGGGGATCGCACTCCATAATCGCATCGCCGCCTCACGAGTGCCGCTTCACGCGCATGCCGTGGTTCGTTCCGAGCTGGGCTCGACCGCCCATCCGGAGCCGTGGATGCCGATGGTGCAGGCCGTCATTCGCGGGACCGATCCCGGAATCGGACAGGATGTCGTGCTCACCGCGCATCTCCAGGAAGGCCAGCAATCCGTGAACGACGATGCGAGCGGCTGCGCGAGCCTGCTCGAGATCGGACGTGCGCTGACGCGGCTCATCGCTGGCGGTCATCTGCCACGTCCCCGGCGGACGATTCGATTCTGGTGGACGACCGAGAACAACAGCGAGCCGCGCTACTTCGCGGATCATCCGGAGATCCTCAAGCGCCTCTGGGTCGACATCAATCAGGACATGGTTGGCGCCGATCAATCGATCGACGTGATGCGGACGCAGAACGTCTTTCGCGTGCCGGCATCGCGTTTCCACTTCTTGAACGACGTCGCCGAAGCCGTGATCGAGTACATGGTTGCGGGCAACACGGCAAATATCACGCAGTATCGGAACGGCTACGGCCTCTACACGCGCCCGCATCTCGCGCACAACGGCAGCCAGCAGCGCTACAACGCGCAGGTCGTCTGGTTCGAGGGTGACTCGGACCACGATTCCTTCCTCAATGCCGGCGTGCCCGCGATCGGCTTCGGCAACGAGCCGGATCGCTTCATCCACTCCAACCTCGACGATCTCTGGGGAATCGATCGCACGCAGCTTGGCCGGAACGCAGCGAGTGCCACGTTGATCGCATACACCATGGCGAGTGCCGATGCGCGGTCGTTCGACGTGCTCGCCGGCGAGGTCGTCGGGCGAGGCGAGGCGCGACTCGCACGGAATCTTGGACTCTCGCTCCAGCTCATCGCCGCCTCAGCCGACAAGACAGCGGCGTATTATGCGGCGGTGGATCAGATGCACTACGCGGCGGCGCGCGAGCGGCGTGCGCTTCAATCGTTAGGTGGCGTTGCTTCCGACAGCCCATCGCGCGTGGCGACGCTGGCGTCGGCGCTCGATCGACGCGAAGCGGAAGCGCTGAGCGAGCTGGCGGGCGCGTACGCGCGCTCGACGTCGGCGAGCACACGGGCGGCGATCCCGCCACGAACCTCGAGCGCCACCGAACTCGAGCTGTCGGCGATGCGGCCAGTCGTCGTCGGCACGCCGGCGGACTTCTACGCGCATCGTGACGACATCTCGGACGGCGACACGCTCAACGGCTATCTCGCACAGGAAATTCTCAACGCCATCGACGGCTCGCGTACCGGACTCGATCTCTACCGGCACGCAGCATCGATGATACGTGAGGCCGGCACGCAGTATTATGGCAACGCCGACCCGGAAGCGGTGCTCGCCTTGCTCCGCTCCGCGGGACAATCACGCCTGTATCGACTCGATCGGGTGACGCGATGAGCATTTGTAGATGGATCGCATTCGGAGCGCAGCTCGGCTGCACCTTCGTCCTGCCGCCGGCGGCCCTTGCCCAGCATTCCGAGAGCTGGCCCGACTCGGCGTGGCGCGCGATCGGGCCCGCGAAGTTCGGCGGCCGAGTGGACGACATCGAGGCGGTGCCAAGCGATCCGCGTATCATCTACGTCGGCACGGCGTCGGGCGGGGTCTTCAAGAGTGTGAACAACGGCACGACATGGGCGCCGATCTTCGACAGCAACACGGCGCTGAGCATTGGCGACATCGCGCTGGCGCCGAGCAATCCGAACATCGTGTGGGTCGGCACCGGCGAGGCAAATAACCGCCAGAGCTCGACGTGGGGTGACGGCGTCTATTGCTCGACCGACGGCGGCGCGACGTGGCAGCACATGGGATTGCGCGAGACTCAGAGTATCGGACGCATCGTCATCGACCCGCACGATCCGAACATCGTGTTCGTCGCCGCCGTCGGGCACCTCTTCGGACCTAACGAGGAACGCGGCCTCTATCGCACGAAGAATGGCGGCAAGAACTGGGAACGCGTGCTCGGTGTGGACCCGAACACCGGCGTTACCGACGTGGTCATGGCACCGGACGGGCGGACGCTCGTGGCGGCGACGTACATGCGTCGTCGCCGGGCCTGGGGGTTTGTCGGCGGAGGGCCGACGAGTGGGCTCTGGCGGTCGACGGATGGGGGCGATCACTGGCAGCGCCTGACGAGCGGATTGCCTTCTGGCGACGTCGGCCGGATCGGAATCGACATCGCGCGGAGCGATCCGAACATCATGTACGCGTTGATCGAAGCGAAGGAGGGGGGCGTCTTTCGCTCGAGCGATCGCGGCGCCACCTGGACCAGGCAGAGCCCTCTCCAGGAGCGACCGAACTATTTCAGTCAGATCCGCATCGACACGAAGGATCCAGAACGCGTCTGGTGGCTCGCTACCAGTCTCTATCACTCGATCGACGGAGGAAAAACCTTCAAGAGTGATTCGACCGCGATCCGCGTCCATCCCGACCATCACGCCATGTGGATCGATCCGAGCGATTCCCGACACATCATGCTCGCCAACGACGGCGGCGTCTATTTCACGTACGACGAGGGCCGGAACTGGGACTACGTCGACAACCTGCCGATTGGTCAGTTCTATGACGTCGCGGTGGATGCCCGCGAACCATACTGGATCTACGGCGGCACGCAGGACAACGGCACCTTCGCCTTTCCGAGCGGCACGTACTCGCGCGGCGCTCTTACCGACGCTCAGGTAATGCACATCGGATACGGCGACGGCTTCGAGGTCGCGACCGATCCCGCCAATCCACGTGTCGTGTATACGAACTCGCAGAATGGGCGCGGGTACGTGTTCGACCTCGACACGCGCGAGGAGCGACGCATCACGCCTGTTCCGGCCGAGCGCACCGAGCGCTATCGGTTCAACTGGAACACGGCGATTCTCGTGTCGCCTAACGATCCGCACACGTATTACTACGGCGCGAACAAGCTTCTGCGCACGACCGACTACGGCACGACCTGGCAGGCGATCAGTCCCGATCTCACTCGCGCGCAGGACTGGCGCAAGCTGCCACTCGGCCCCGGGATGCCGCTCCGCGATCGAGCGACGCTCTCCCGCGACGACGGTACGAGCGAGTATGGCAACATCACGACGATCAGCGAGTCGCCGAAGGCGGCGGGAACGATCTATGTCGGCACGGACGACGGCAATGTCCAAGTCACGACCGACGGCGGAGCGCGCTGGACGAATCTCACGTCGCGTTTCGGCCTAACGGCGCCCCATAGCGTAAGTGCCGTGCTCGCCTCTCGCTTCGACGCGCGCACGGCGTACGTTGCCTTCGACGGCCACACCGACGATGACCTGCGGCCGTACCTCTTCAGAACGACCGACGGCGGCGCAACCTGGACGTCGATCGCGAGCGATTTGCCACCGAACGGGCCGGTGAAGACGATCACCGAAGACCCACGCAATCCCCGTCTTCTGTTCGCCGGCACCGAGTTCGGCCTCTATTGGAGCCTCGACGGGGGCAGGCACTGGCTCTTTCCGGGAGGCGCCCTGCCCCATGTCATGGTCGATCGAGTCGTCGTGAACGAACGGACCAACGATCTCGTGATCGGCACCCATGGCCGCAGCGTCATCATTCTCGACGACGTCGCGCCTCTCGAGACCTGGGATCCGTCGCCGAGCGCTGATCCCGTGCAGCTATTCCCGTTGCGCGATGCGACGGAGGTGTATCAATGGCGCGATCAGCCGCTACCGGGCGCCCGAACCTTCACCGCGCCCAACGTACCGTTAGGCACCTTCGTGACGTACTGGCTCGGAAAGGATGGCGATGCCGCGGCGCCCGTACAGATCCGTATCCTCGGCGCGGATGGTAAGGTGGTTCGCGAGTTGACCGGCCCGTCGACGCGCGGCATGCACCGCATCGAGTGGGACCTGCGCATGCAGTTCGCGTTCGTTCCGCCAGCTTCGGATTCCGGCTTCTATGGTCCCCCGCGACCACCCTTCGTGCAGCCGGGCGACTACGCCGTTCAGCTGATCGGCGGTGCCAAGACGCTTTCCCGTACCGTGCATGTGCGCTCGGATCCGCGCGAAGTGACGACGCCAGACGCGGTCCGCGCGCGGTGGGCGATGATGATGCAGGTCGATTCGCTGAGTCGCGCCTTCGCGCCAGAGCGAGAGGCGTTCGTTGCAGCGGACAGCGAGTACACGCGACTCATCAAGCAGCTTGGCGGTCCCACCTCGAGTGTGGTGACGAGCGACAGCGTCGTGAAGAGCGTTACCAGCGCGGTCACGACGCTGCGCGGCAGGCTCTCGGCTGGCTATTCGGCGCCGATCGGCCAGGCGTTCGATTTGCTCGGCGGGCTGGAGTCGTCGTCGGCGGCACCGACGGAAGCGGAGCGACGCACGCTCGACGCCGCGATTGCGGACTTGCGCGACGCGTTCGCGAAGCTGCACGAGCTCGAAACCACGGAGATGCCAAGATTGCGACAGGTGGTGAGCTCACACGCGGCGCGTTGACACGCCGAGCCGTCGCTCGATCCACGAGCCGTAGCGCGACACCAGTGCGCTCACGGTGAAATACACCAGCCCGACGAAGACATAGGCCTCGGTATGAAAGCCAAGCCATGCGGGATCCTGGGCCGCCAATCGCGCCGTGTTGAGTAAATCGAAAAGGCCGATGATGACGATCAGGCTGGTGTCCTGAAAGAAGCCGACGGCGATCGAGACGAACGAGGGGACGACGATTCGCAGGGCTTCCGGCAGCACGACGAGTCGCGTCGCCTGCCACCAGCCGAGGCCGAGCGCGCGCGCTGCGTCGGCGCGGCGCCCGGGGACTATCTGCAGCCCCGCGCGTACGGCCTCGGCGAGATACGCGGCTGCGAACACCGCGACGCCGCCCTGTGCCAGGACGAGCTTGTCGATCTCGACACCGCTCGCCAACGCCAGTGGCACGACGAGCACGGCAAGATAGAGAACCGCCACGAGCGGCACGCCACGCACGATCTCCACGATAGCGGTTGCCGTTAGGCGCGGCACGGCGTGCTGCGATCGGCGACCTAGCGCGAGCATTATACCGAGGGGAAACCCAAGACCGAGACCAACGACGGTCAACAGCGCGGTGATAGGCAGGCCGCCCCAGTCCTGTGTCGGCACGCGTGACAACGCGGCACCGCCGCCCATGAGCCACAGGAATCCCGCGAGCGCGACGACCCAGGCGATGACGAGAGACCGGCGCCAGCAGTACGGGACGAGCGACGAAATCACGACCGCGAGCAGCAACGCCGTCGCCAATTCGGGCCGCCAACGTTCCGTCGCCGGGTACAACCCGAAGAGAATGAATGGCAGCTTGTGGCCGATGAACGCCCAGCATGCGCCGACACTTGGAGCGCGGCAGTCCGCGGGCGTCCCGCTCCACCGCGCTTCGATGAGCGCCCACCGTGTGAAGGGTACGAGCACCGCTCCGGCGACGAGCGCGGCAATGAGTGTGAGCACGGCGTTCGGGACGCTCGCGAACGCCGCGCGCAGGCTGGCGCGCGCGTCCCCTCGATACGAATCGATGAGCGCCGTCGACATAGCCTAGCCGCCCATCGCCAGCAGTCGCGCGTTGTACCGGTTGATCATCGAGGCGGTCGCGAGGCTCAATACCAGGTACACGGCGATCATGATGAGCATCGTCTCAATGCCATGGCCAGTCTGATTGGCGGTCGTGTTGAGAATGCTCACGACGTCCGGGAACCCGATGGCAATCGCAAGGCTCGAGTTCTTGGTGAGGCTCACGCACATCGTCGCGAGCAGGGGCATCATCGCCCGAAGTGCCTGCGGCAGGATGACGAATCGCAGCGCCTGACCGCGCGAGAGGCCGAGCGCGAATGCGGCGTCCACCTGGCCACGCGAAACGCCCAGGATGGCTCCGCGCACGATCTCCGAGACCTGCGCCGCGTGGTGCATAACGAGTCCGCCGACGAGTGCCGCGAGCTCCGGCGACAGCGAGATGCCGCCAACGAAGTTGAAGCCAACGAGCCGGGGTCTCTCGAAGAGCGGCAACACGAGCCCCCGATCCGAGAGATACACGCCAGGCAAGGGCTCGAACGCATTCTTCGGTCCGGGCATGGCATGGAGCGTTGCGGCGAGCAGGAGGAGGAGCAGCAGCAATGGCGTATTGCGCATCAACTCAACACCGGCACGCACGATGCCTCGCCACGCCGGATTGTTCGACAGCCGCAGGATTCCCAATGCAAAACCGATGACGATGGCGAGCAACCAGCCGATCACGGACACTCGTGCCGTGTTCGCGAGGCCGATCAGAATTGCTCGAGCGAAACTATCGTCCGGGCTGAACGGGAGGCCGGAGGTGTCGCCGATCTCGAAGTTCGCGGGCTGCTTCAGGAAGCCAAAGCCGAGCGACAATCCATGCTGTTCGAGATTCGTCTGCGTGTTGCGCGCAAGCCACCAAAACACGGCGGCGGCGGCGCCAAGTGCGAGCGCCTGGCCGAGCGTCGCGCGAGAGATGGTGGTGCGCGCGAGCGCGGCCACTACCGGAAGGGCGGCGAGTACATGAGCCCACCGTCGGTCCACAACTTATTCAGTCCGCGATCCATGCCGAGCGGCGTGTTTGGCCCGAGGTTTCGGTCGAAGATCTCACCGTAGTTACCGATCGTCGAGATCACGTGATACGGCCACTGCGCGTCGAGGCCGAATCCGTCGCTGATTCCGGCTTCGAGGCCGAGAAATCGACGGAGGGATGGATCCGCGCCCTGCGCGAGACGCGCCGCGTTCTTCGAATCGATGCCCAACTCTTCGGCCTCGACCGGCGCATGAAAGACCCAATTCACCACCTCGAGCCACTGATCGTCGCCGAAGCGCACGACGGGCGCGATCGGCTCCTTGGAGATCCGATCGGGAAGGACGACGTAATCGTTCGGGTTGCGCAGCATCGTGCGCGTCGTGGCGAGCCCGGCGCCGTCCTGGCTGATCACGTCGCAACGCCCACCGGCAAGCGCGCTGACGGCCGCGCGGAGATCTTCCAACACGACCGGTCTGAAGGTCATGTGATTGCGGCGCGCGAAGTCGGTGAGATTGAGCTCGGTCGTGGTACCCTGTTGGACGCAGACGGTGGCGCCGTTGAGTTGAGCGGCGCGATCGACCTTCGACGCCTTGGCCATGAGAAACCCCTGGCCGTCGTAGAAATAGATCGGGCCGAAATGAAAGTTGCGCTCGAGTGCTCGGCTGCTCGTGATCGACGTGCCGTTGACGAGCAGGTCGACTTCGCCCGACTGCAATCCGGAGAATCGTTGCTGCTGTGTGAAGGTGATGAACTGGACTTTGTTCGGATCGTTGAAGAGCGCGACGGCGAGTGCACGACAGAAGTCGACGTCGAAGCCACGCCATCGCCCGGAGTCGTCGGGTGTGGCAAAGCCGGCGCCTTGTGTGATACCGCACTTCACCGTCCCGCGCGAGCGGATAGTGGCGAGTGTGGCTCCGCGACGCGTTGTGTCGGTCGTTCCCGGGCTGCTCGAACACGCCGACAGAAATGCACAGAAGAGAAGGAGCGTTGTGAGCCGTAGGCTAGTCACACATCACCCTCTAGACGGCGCGCATCCGATCGAAGCCGCGCGCGAGATCGGCGATCAAGTCGTTAGGGTCCTCGAGACCAATGTGCAGGCGAATGAGCGGACCGTCGTGCGTCCAGCGCGTCGCGGTGCGAAACGGACCTGGGTCCATCGGAATCGCGAGGCTCTCGAACCCGCCGAAGCTCGCGCCCATCCCGAACAGTTCGAGACTATTCAGCAGCGCGTCGACGCCAGCTTTTGCCACCGGACGCAGCTCGACGCCGAACAACCCGCTCGCGCCACGGAAGTCTCGCTTCCACATCGCGTGCCCCGGCGCATCAGGCAACGCGGGATACGTGACGCGCGCCACCTCGGGCCGAGTACGTAGCCATTCCGCCACCTGCGTCGCGTTTCGCTGATGGCGCTCGAGCCGAACGCTCAGCGTGCGCAACCCCCGCAGCGCGAGATAGGCATCGTCAGAGCCGACGCAGAATCCAAGCTCGGCGACCTCGGAGCGTACCCGATCGTAGAGCGCCTCGGTCGTCGTGATGGTGCCCATCATGACATCGGAATGTCCGCCGATGTATTTCGTCGCGGCGAGAATCGACACGTCGATGCCATGCTCGAAGGCGGGAAAGAAGTACGGCGTCGCCCAGCTGTTATCGAGGAGCGTGTAGATGCCGCGCTCCCGCGCGACCCTTGTAATCGCGGGAACATCCTGCACTTCGAAGGTCATCGAGCCCGGCGACTCGAGAAACACGAGACGCGTGTTCGGCCTGAATAGGGTGCCGATTTTCTCGCCGATGAGTGGATCGTAATACGTGGTCTCGACGCCAAACCGCTTGAGGGTACGATCGCAGAAGATTCGCGTCGGAACGTACGCGGAATCGGCGACGAGGATGTGGTCGCCTGCCCTGACGAGTGCCTGCAGCGCCACCGTCACCGCCGCGAGACCCGATGGGACGAGCATGGCGCGATAACCACCCTCGAGCGTTGCGATGGACTGCTCGAAGGCGAGGGTGGTTGGGGTCGCGAGCTGGCCATAACGAATGACATCGAAGCGGTGTTCGTGAACGCGCGACGCTTCCCAATCGGCCACCGTCGGAAATACGAAGGTCGAAGCGCGGTAGACCGGGGGATTCACCGCGCCATGCCGCTGCGTCGGATCGCCGCCGGAATGCGCCAGCAGCGTATCGAGAGCGAGCGGTTTGTCTCCTCGGGGAGTGTCGCTCATGTCTCGCGCAGACGATCGAGTGCCCGCTGCGCCGTCGTGGCTTGCGCAGACCCGAGGGCGCGCAGCACGCGCGCATAGTGCGCCCACCCCCACATGTTGCCGGGCCGCGTCGCTGTCCGCTCGGCGAGAAGCTCCCGCGCGACGTGGAGCTGCCGATCGCGCCAGGCGGCGTCGATGAGCAATTGCTCGAAGATGTCCCTCTGAGCGTGGCTTGCGCCGATGCGACGGAAGCGGTCACGCACCGGCATCAACTCTTCGACGACCTTCCTGAACGCACCGCGTCGGTGCGCGACGACGGCCCGCGCGAGCGGCAGACCGACGTCGGCCATCACCGTGGCTTCCGTGCTCGCATCCTCCGTCGAGAAATGGGTGCACGACTGCAGGAACTGCTCGACCCCCGTGGCGTCGTCCACAGCAGCGAGCGCCATGAGATAATGCAGATCGACGAAAACGAGCGAATGATCGTCAACGTGCAATCGGGCGCGATCGGCGAGCTCGCGCCACCGGTCGCCGACATTGACTTCCACCTGCTCGAGCCGCCAGAGAAGCGACACCGCATTCGCAATGTCCAAATACTCGTCCGTCTGCTCGTTGCGAACCTCGCGGTCGTAGACCGCGAGCACGCGTTCGTGCTCCTCGAGGTCGAGACGAAAGAGCGCTTCGTGCCAGCGCAGGTGGAAGGCGAAATTGTTGCACTCGCGCCAGTGTTCGGTGCCACTCGCGATCCACGCGATGCCTTCTCGCCGACGACCTTGCATCTCGGCGACGTGTGCAACGGCGTGCGAGGCCCAGATGTCGCTCGGATTGAGCTCCACGGCGCGCCGGCCGAGCCTCTCCGCGGCGGCGTAGTCGCCGGCTTCCTCGAGGCCATAGGCGTAGCAGCCCAGCAGGTAGCCGTAGCCGGGTACACCCGGATCCCAGGAAGGCAACACCAAAGCAACGAGGTCGCGCATCCCGGTACTCTCGCCGAGATATGAGAGTACGAATTGGGACACTTTGATCGCCACGACGTCGAGCGGGGCCTCGAGCAGAATCGCTCCCCAGGTCGCGACCGCGGCGCGCATGTCGCCGCGCGACCAGGCGTCCAGCGCGTCGATGTGCCGAGTCTCGCGAGGCGTTGGTGGGAGCGCGAACGCCGCCACTCGGGCGCGTGCGAGCGCGCGGCGCGCCTGCACCCTACCCTCGCGCTTGCTCGAGAGCATGCGCAGATAGCCGTCGACGCAATGCGCCAGTGCAAAATCGGGATCGTGCTCGAGCACCTCGGCGAGGCGCGTATGCGTATCCGATCGCGCGCCGAGATAGCTCTCGACGGCGGCGTCCAGCTTGCGCGCGGATTCGCCACTGGCGGCCGTGACCGGAAGTCCTCGCACATCAACGAAGCGTGGCACAGACGTGAGCCGTTAGGCGGGCTCGGTGATCCAGTAGCGCAGAATCGGGTCGCCCGTGTTGACGACCTTGTGCGTCCAGATCAGCCCGACGATTCCACCGCCCGTCGCGCAGACGCGCTCGACGATGTTGCCGAAGACGTCGCGAATCTCGCCGAGCGCCTGCCCCGTTGTGATCTCGTCGCCGATGCGAGCCGTTAGGCGAAGCAGGCCGGCGCGTTTGGCGCGCACGATCACCCGATCGCGCGCGGCGACGCGGCGGCCGTTGCGCGGACGCCCGCCGTCGATCATGCCGAGGTGGCGCATCACGTTGAGCGCGCCGTCCACATGAACGCGGACATCATCTTCCTCGAGCGTGCCATCGCCTCCTGCTTCGGCGAGGATCGAGACGACGCCGGCACGCGTTGCGGCGTAGTTGAGCGAGCCGGCGAAGGGCGGGATCGTACTTTCTGGCGACGAGAGCGAGATGAGGAGGGGCGTGTACGCTCGGGCGAGCGCTTCCCCCACCTCGTCGAGCTCGCGATTCCCCGTGAGCGAATAGCCAGCGAATGGATAGAGCGCCTCGCCGACGTCGCCCGCGTGAAAGTCGATGTGATAGTCGGCCGCGCCGATGACCTCGCGTAGCAGAACGTCGGCAAGGATCTCGGAAATGGATCCATCGCGTCTGCCCGGCGCGATCTTGTTGAGGTTCAGACCGTCGAGCGGTGACACGAAGCCGGTGCGGTTCTCGAACATTCGCATGTTCGTAACGGGCACGGCAACGATCGCCCCGCGCAACGCGGCCGGCGTGACCGAGTGGAGGAGTCGCATGACCGCTTCGATCGGCGCGTACTCGGTCGCATGAACGCCGGCGGTGAAACAGATCAGCGGACCGTCTTCAGCGCCATTGATGATGACGAGTGGAATGCGTAGCGGACCGCTCGCGGTCTCGCCGATCTCCAGCCAGCTCTCGACCTTTTCGTTAGGCGACGCAACGACGTCGCGAATCGTTACCGGCGTGCGCATGCGCGACGTCAGCTCGTGACATTCAGCATGACGGTCGGCGCATTGGCCACCGCCGCGTACGCGCCGGCGAGACGACGCACGCCTTCGTCGATCTCGTCGTGCGTCGCATGACTGAACGCCAGCCGCACGTGATTGCGCGGATGCGGAACATCGGACCGCGCGAAAAACCGGCTGCCGGAAATGACCGTCACGCCTGCCCGATTCGCGCATGTCGCCAACTCGTCCGCATTCACACCATCCGGGAACGTCAGCCACAGATAATAGCCGCCGTGCGGCATGACGAAAGACGCATCGGGCAGCTCGCGACGCACCGCCGCCGCCATCCGATCGCGATTCGAGCGATAGCACTCCTGGACGCGGGCAATGTGGGCTCCAAGACGTCCGCGGGCGAGGAATTCGAGGATCGTCCGCTGCGTCAGTGGGCACGATCCGGCGTCCGTCTTGAGCTGCGCCATGCGAGCGACGAAAGACGCCGGCGCCGCAACCCAACCGACCCGCAGCCCCGGCGCCATGAGCTTCGAGAACGTCCCCAGTTGCAGTACGATGTCGCGCCTGTCGAGCGCCTTGAGCGACGGAACCGGATTGCCCTCGAAGATGACGCGACGATATGGACTGTCCTCGATCACGAGAATCCCACGTGCCGCCGCCAGATCGAGCAGCGCCTCGCGACGCTCGGCCGACATGGTCGTGCCGGTGGGATTGTGAAAGTCGGGGACGTCGTAGACGAACTTCGGCGGCGGCTGCCCTTCGCGATGACGCCGATCGAGAATTGTCGCTAACGCGTCGACGTGGAGGCCAGCGTCGTCTTGCGGAACTTCGACGAAGCTGGCGCCATAGCTCTTGAGAATCGGGATCGCGCTGAAGTACGTCGGCGCGGTCACGATGACGGCATCGCCGTCATCGAGCAGAAGGCGGCAGACCAGCTCGAGGGCATGCTTGGCGCCGTTCGTGACGAGCACATTCTCCGGGCGCGTCGCCGCGCCGTCGCTTGTCATGTGCCCTGCGATCCACTCGCGGAGCTCGGGGAGACCGGCCCGCGGCGCGTACTGCAGCGTCTCGAGACGATAGTGCGCGAGCGCGCTCTCGGCTTCGGCGGTGAGATCGGGGAGCACACCAGGAAAGGCATGGCCCGAGTCGAAGGCGATGTTCCCGGGCGGCGCGGCTGCCGGCAGGGCTGACGAGAGGAGTGACGCGCGTCGAGCAAAGGCAGGCGGCTGCATCCGGGGAACTCCCGCGTGCGCAAACGTATTTGTACGGACAATAACGGACCGGCCCATATTTACGGGCGTCGCCGCGTTGGGTCAAGCTGGTTGCTGGTTGTTCGTGGTTGGTTGTTCGTGGTTGGTTGTTCGTGATTGGTTGTTGGTAGCAGCAACCACTACCACCGGCCCTACCGCACGAGACTCGTGACGTACGTGAATCGGTCGCTTGGATGGATGGCGCTCGACAGCTCGATGAGTGTGCCGTCCTCGCGGTAGTAGCGCCGCGTCGCGAGCAGGGCGGGCGCTCCGGCCTCGGCCTTGAGGAGTTTCGCCTGGCGCTTGTTCAATGCGATCGCCTGGATGCTCTGCTCGACGCGGGCGATGCGTACGCCGTAGGTGCGCTCGAGCATCGCCGAGATTGGTCCGTCGATTCCCTCGAGATTGCGCTCGAGATTCGGCAGCCGAGCATCCAGATACGCGGTCGTCATGCAGATCGGCGCCGGCGCGTCTGGAATCGTGCGTAGGCTGTCAATGCGCAACCAGGCCCGTCCCGTGCGGCACTCGAGCTGCTCCGCCAATGCCGGCTCACAGATGATGCGCTTCTTCGCGAGAATCTCGACGCGCGTGTCGTCGGCGTACTGCAGCAGGTCGCTGATCGAGTTCGTGGCTTGCCGATAGCTCGGCGATGGCGCGCGTGAGACGACCTTCGTGCCGACGCGTCGTCGCCGAGCGATCAGCCCGATGTCGCGCAGCTTCCGGAGCGCCTCTCGGACGGTGGAGCGGCTGATTTGATATTGCTCACACAGTTCCATCTCGGTCGGAAGTAGTGCGCCGACCGGATAGATTCCGCCGCCGATGCTATCGATGAGCTCATTCGCGACCTGTTGATAGCGTGGGCCCTCGATCGCGGAGCCAGCCGGGCGCCGAGTCGTGCGGACGCGGCCATCTCTCGACGAGGTGGCGCGTGGCCGTCGTTTGCGCGTTGTGGGGGTCACGCGGTGGCGAGGTCGTGGTGCAGGATCTTGGAGAGGAACTCGCGAGCCCGCTCGGTGTGCGGCTCGGAGAAGAAGGCGTTCGTCTCGCGATTCTCGACGATGCGACCGCCATCCATGAAGATCATACGGTGTGCGACGTGGCGTGCGAAGGCCATCTCATGGGTCACCACGATCATCGTCATCCCCTCTTCAGCAAGCGTGGTCATGACGGAGAGGACTTCGTTGATCATCTCCGGATCGAGCGCCGACGTCGGCTCATCGAACAGCATGGCGACCGGATCCATCGCCAGCGCGCGCGCGATGGCGATACGCTGCTGTTGGCCGCCGGAAAGCGCCGACGGATACTT
This sequence comes from Gemmatimonadaceae bacterium, assembly GCA_036496605.1. Taxonomy (NCBI): domain Bacteria; kingdom Pseudomonadati; phylum Gemmatimonadota; class Gemmatimonadia; order Gemmatimonadales; family Gemmatimonadaceae; species Gemmatimonadaceae bacterium. The sequence continues at coordinate 52,994 of DASXKV010000030.1, forward strand.
CGCGGCCTGGTCAGCGAGGCCGACACGCTCCAGCAGTTGCATCGATCGCTCACTCGCCCTCTTGCGCTCGCGCTTCAGGACACGCACTTGTGCGAGGTCGAGATTCTCCAGAACGGTGCGATGAGGGAACAGCTCGAAGCTCTGGAAGACCATGCCGACGCGGGCACGCAAGGCGTTGAGGTCCGTGCCCGGCGCGTGCACGGAGATGCCGTCGACAATAATCTCCCCGCTATCGATTCGTTCCAGGCCGTTGATACAGCGAATCAGCGTGCTTTTGCCGGAGCCCGACGGGCCGCAGACGACCACGACTGTCCCTTTGGCGACCGTCGCACTGCAGTCTTCGAGGACGCGAAAGGTGCCGTATGATTTCGTGACGTTGCGGATGTCGATCATGGGCCATGGCTGGAGTGCTTGCACGCTCGCGACTATGTAGTGTGCGCCGAGAGCCCGCAAAGATTCGACGCCTTCGCACACGGTGTCAAGGCGGCATACGGCACGGCGTGCAATTATTGGAAACTCTTAATGAATGGCTCATTCCAGTCCGGCACAACGAGGCCGGCCTCGCTCAACGGAGCACTCGCCTGACGCGTACAAAGATGCTCATCAAGCTCACCGCCATCGCGATCACGGTCCATCTCACCGCCGCGTCGGCGGCACTCGTCGCGCAAGCACCGCCGCGCGACACGACGCCGATCGTGATCGCGCCCGCTCGGGTGTTCGACGCGGTCGCCGGTGTCAACCGCACCGGCTGGCTCGTCGTCGTTCGCGGCAATCGCATCGCGGCCGCTGGGCCACGTGCGCGTCTTCAGATCCCAGCGCGTGCGCGCCGCATCGAATTGCCTAACGCGACTCTCCTCCCCGGCTTGATCGACGCCCATTCGCACCTCTTTCTCCATCCCTATGTCGAGACGCCATGGGCCGATCAGGTGTTGCGCGAGCCGCTGGCTCTGCGCGTTGCACGCGCAACCGTCGCCGCGCGTCGAACGCTCGAGGCCGGCTTTACGACGTTGCGCGACCTCGGCACGGAAGGCGCCGGCTACGCCGACGTCGGTCTCGAGCAGGCCATCGATCAGGGGATAATCCCCGGGCCACGCCTGCTCGTGGCAACGCGCGCAATCGTGGCGACGGGATCGTACGGACCGGGCGGCTTCGCACCGAGCTTCGACGTTCCCCAGGGCGCACAGGAGGCCGATGGCGTCGATGGGATCACACGCGCCGTGCGCGAGCAGATCAAGCACGGCGCACAGTGGATCAAACTCTACGCTGATGCTGGATGGGGGCCCGAAGGCGAGACGGAAGCCACGTTCACCCAGGAAGAGCTCGATGCTGCCGTGGCGGCGGCGCGGAGCTCCGGCCGTCTCGCGACGGCGCACGCCCGCTTCCCGTTAGGCATCGAGCGCGCGCTGCGCGCCGGCGTCACGACCATCGAGCACGCCGATTCCCTCACGGCGGACGTCATCGCGCTTCTCCTCAAGAAGGGAGTTGCGATCTGCCCGACACTCACCGCGAGCGAAGCCGGATTCATTCGCGATGGCTGGCGAAAAGGCGTCGATCCGATGCCGCCGGACATCGCGATGAAGCACCGAAGCTTCCGCGCCGCACTGGCCGCGGGCGTTCCGATCTGCAACGGCAGCGACGTCGGCGCATTTCCGCACGGCGAGAACGCGCGCGAACTGGAAGCGCTCGTCGAGTACGGGATGACGCCGGTCCAGGCGCTCCAGTCGGCAACCATCGTCGACGCGAAGGCGCTGCATCTCGCCGACCGCGGCGCCATCGCACCCGGGCTCCTTGCCGATCTCGTCGCGGTCGATGGCGATCCGACGATTGGTATCGGAGCACTGCGATCGGTGCGGTTCGTGATGAAAGACGGAGAGGTCGTGCTTCGAGGCGCTCAGCAGCACGAGCCGTAGTGGAAGCACCGCTAGAGCTGACGATAGAGCGCCATGCTGTCGTGCCGCTCGCCCGACGAACCCAACGTGTAGCCGGGCACGACGCCAACCTCGCGATAGCCGAGGTGCTTGTAGAAATCTTCCGCTGGTCCGCCGCGACGCGTGTTGAGCAAGAGCAAACTCCGGCCGTGCTGACGCGCAGCGTCGTGCATCGCCGCCATGATCACACGGCCGACACCGCGCCCGCGCCGCGTGTTGCCGACGAACACCTTCTGCACCTCGGCGCGGTGTAGTCCGTTAGGCACCGTCGGCAAACGCAGTTGGCCGGAACCGATGATGCGCCGCTCGGCGAACGCCGCGAGCAGCACGCGAGATCCGGCATAGAGCTCCGGTCTCAGCGAGAGCCAGTATTCGCGAGCCTCCACCGGCGTGATCGGCGGCAGAAAGCCGAGCGGCGAGCCGTCGTTCACCGTTTCCCGGAGAAGGGTTACCAGCCCCGGCAGAAGCAGCTCGATCTCGGACGGCCAGATTCGGCGGACGCACCAGTCCAACAGGCTGTCGTTACGCAGTATCATGGAAGTGCACCTCCAGAACGCACTCAACATGACACGCGATTCTGGCGGAAAACGGGTCAGTGCGCGCGCGCCTCGAGCCGTGCACGACGCGATCGCCCGAGCTCGCGCAGCACGGCAACGGCAATCGAGTCAGAGAGTCGGTCCATGCGACGCGCGACATCGCGCCGCTCGATCTCGGCGATCGTCCGACCGCTCTTCGTGTCGATGAGCTTGACGCTCGCCCGCACGGAGTCGCCGGCCGCGAGCAGTCCACCGAACAGCACGAGACGCGCACCGGTTCCTTCGCCCAGCGTGCGGGCCGATTGCGCATCGGCGCGTCCCGACCAGCGGCGAATGATCACCGATGCAGGTACGGCGCGCAGCGCACCCGCGCCATCCAGGCTGCGTGACAGCACGTCGACGAGTCCTTCGCGCCAGAGGCCGAGCGACGGCGACGCGACGTCGAAGGGAGCGACGGCGAGGAGGTCGACATCCGATGCCGCGGCGCCGCGTGACGTCCACAACGCAACGAACGAGGCGATCATTGCAATCGAGGTCGCAATGGCGTACGTCGCGCGCCGCAATCGACGGAGTCGGCGGCGACGCCCAGCTCCGGCGAGCGCGACCGCCAGCTCGGCCGCCGTGGCGAAGCGTTCCTCGCGTAACGGCGCCATCGCTCGCAGCACGACGTCGGCGATCTCCTGTGACACGTACCGCGTCAGCGCAGACTCGTTAGGCATCGTACGCTCTGCCCGTGTCGGTGACTCCGCCCGATCGCGCTGGGGCGCGAAGGGCTGCTCTCCGGTGATCATCTCGTAAAGCACGCAGCCGAGCGAGTAGATGTCGCTCCGTCCGTCGACGTCGGAGAGCCCGAGCGCCTGCTCGGGACTCATATACGGTGGCGTGCCGAAGATCGGCGCGCTCGTTCGCGCCTCGTCGCCAGCAGTGCTGATCGCTCGCGCTATCCCGAAGTCAGCAAGAACGGCGTGGCCCTCCTGCAGGAGAATATTCTCGGGCTTGATGTCGAGATGAATCACGCCGCGCCGGTGCGCATAGTCGAGCGCGAGCGCGATCTCGCGACCGAGACGCACGACTTCGTTCGACGGAAGGCGCGGCTCGCGACGCAACCGATCGCGGAGCGATTCGTCACCGGCGAACGGCGATACGAAGTACAACAGCGTCGGCGTTTCGCTACCGCCAGCGTGTTCCTCGCCCGAGTCGTGTAACGGCAGGATATGCGGATGTGAAAGACTCGCCGCGATTTCGATTTCACGCGCGAAACGCTCGCGGCCGATCACGCGCGCAACGTCGTTGTGCAGCGCTTTGACCGCGACCTGCCGGCCGTGCTTTGGATCCGTCGCGAGGTAGACCGTCGCCATGCCACCGCGGCCAATCTCCCGCACGATCCGATAGCGATTGCCGAGCAAGCTCGGCATCTGGGTATCGTCTTCGGTGAGGAGCGGCGCATACGTGATCGCCGCCGGCGTCGAGAGAATCGTTGTCCCCATCTCGCACGACGCGATCAGCGAGCGCAGATCCGCGCGCAACGCCGGATCCCCGCGACATGCGTCGTCGAGGAACGCCGGGCGCAGGCCAGGCTCGAGCTCGAGCGCAGCGTCGAGCAGCGGCTCCAGCACGTGCCAGCGTTCGCGAGACAACGAGCCTAACGGGATCATTACTCGGTCGGCGCCGTGAGCTGAGCCGTCTCGCGCGCGAAGTCCGCGCCGAGTGCCTCGTATAACAGACCACGCGCCTTGATCCAATCGCGACGAACGGTGCGGACGCCGACGTGCAGGGCTTCGGCGGTTTCCTGCTCCGTCATGCCGCCGAAGAAACGGCATTCGACCACGCGCGCTAGCCGCTCGTTCAATCGCGCGAGCTGATCGAGCGCTTCGTGCAGCTCGAGGAGCGACTCGGCTTGCGTGTCCACGGCAGTCAGGTTCTCGTCGAGAGTGACGTGTCGCTGCGGCCCGCCGCGCTTCTCCGCTGCGCGTCGCCGCGCGCGATCGACGAGAATGTGGCGCATCGCCACCGACGCGACGCCGAGGAAGTGCGCGCGATTCCGCCAGTCGGTGCGGTCGGCGCGCGAAAATTTGAGATACAGCTCATGAACGAGCGCGGTCGTCGACAACGAATCGCTCGGGCGCATTGCGAGCTCACGCCGCGCGGAGCGGCGCAGCTCGTGATACACGAGCGGAAGCAGTTGATTGAACGCGTCACGCCGCCCCTCGCGCAGCTCCGCGAGGAGCCCGGTGATACCCGCCGACTCCGTCGTCGGCGCGGCGTCATGATGAAGTGTGGCAAGCTCGGAGTTAGACATTGCTGACGTTTCTGACCGTCGAGATGAAGAGGATGCAATGCCAAATCAAATCGCAGTCAAAAACGTTCCGCAATTTGATACGTGATTCTTTTCGCAAGGCGGACATCGCGACTCTGCTGCTGACATCTCGCGGGATGACATCATCGTGTGACCGGCGGTACACACGTCGCTGCGTCGCTACTATTCCTTCTGCTTCGGCTTCTTCACCGGCAGGAGTTCAAGCTGGGATCGCGATCAAGGGCGCGCTGTCGGACGAAACGATCCTGCCGCGTAGGACGTAAGGGCGCACGTCCTCATCCGGATCTCGCCAATGAGCCTCAAGCAAGGCGTCACGCACACCACGCGTTCTCTCCTCCGCACCCCGCTCTTCAGCGGCGCCGTGATACTCACCCTGACTATTGGGATCGCCGCCGCGGCCGCGATCTTTGCCGTCGTCAACGCGGTGCTGTTGCGTCCTCTCCCGTACGAGAGTCCCGACCGCCTCGTTGGCATCTGGAACGACATGGCGCCGATCTCACTCAAGCACGCGCTCCAGACGGCGGGGACGTATCGGACGATCAAGCTGTTTGCACGGACGATCGAGGGCATCGCGGCCTACCAGGATGGCTCGTTGAGCGTCGCGGATCCGGATGGACGCGCCGAACCGGCGCGCATGAATGTCGCCTGGATGACCGCAGGCGCGATCCCGTTGCTTGGCGTCAGGACAATCGTCGGCCGGCCCTTCAACGAAGCCGAGGACACACCCAAGGCACCCGGCGTCGCAGTGATTAGCGAACGCTTATGGCACGGGCGGTTCGCGGGTGAGTCGAATCCCGTGGGGAAGAAGCTCGTCGTTGGCGGCAATCTGACCGAGATCATCGGCGTCATGCCGGAGCGCTTCCGATTTCCGAACGCCGGCGTCGACATCTGGCTCCCACTTCGGCTCGATCCCAACGATCAATTCGCTGGCGGCTTCAATTACACCGCCTTTGCGCGTCTCAAGCCCGGCGTCGCGCTCGACGCCGTGCAGCGCGATATCGCGACTGTGTTGCCCCGCGTCGTGGACGTGACGCCGACTATCGCACCGGGCGTCACGATGCAAATGGTACTCGACCAGGCGAAGCCAGTGCCGCGCGTCGTGCCGATGCGCGACGACGTGATCGGCGACTCCGCGCGCACGTTGTGGATGGTCGCCGCCACGGCGTTGCTCGTGCTGCTCGTGACCTGCGCGAACGTGGCGAATCTGCTGCTCGTCCGTGCCGACGCGAGACATCGCGAACTTTCGGTGCGCGCGGCGCTCGGCGCCGGTCGCACGCGCGTGCTCTCGCATTTCCTCACCGAAGCAGGCCTTCTTGCCGGCGCGTCGGCGCTGCTCGGACTCGGCGCGGCGGTCGTCGCGACGCGGCTCCTGGTGCGCGCCGGTCCAACGGACATTCCTCGACTCGCGGAAGTCAGCGTGGATGGGAGCGTCGTTTTGTTCACGATAGTCGTCGCGACGCTCGTCGGACTTGCATGCAGCGCCTTCCCAGCGATTCGATTCCTGCGTGGCGATCCGCTGTCCGGACTGCGCGAGGGTGGGCGCGGCGGCACCGCTGGCGGAAAACGCCAGCGCACGCGCAGCGCGCTTGTTGTCGCACAGGTCGCGTTCGCGCTCGTCGTGCTCGCGGCATCCGGTCTTCTGCTTCGAAGCTTCCAGCGGCTGCACGCGGTTCGTCCGGGCTTCGACGCCGACGGCGTCGCGACGCTCTGGATCGCGGTGCCATCGCTGCGATATCCGGACGACTCGAGCGTCGTGCGCTTCTACGGCGAGCTCACCGATCGCATCGCCCAACTTCCAGGCGTGCGGGGCGTGGGCGTCACGTCGCATCTTCCGCTCTCCGGAAATGGGATGAATCAGAATCCGTTTTACGTCGAGGGGGACGCAACCAACGCGACGAAGATTCCGCCCCTCGAGATATTCGCGACGACTGACGGCGGCTATTTCCGCGCAATGGGAATTCCACTTGTCGCCGGGCGCATGTTCGACCGCGCCGAGCGCCAGCGACCGGAGGAAGCAATCATCAGCCGCGAGACGGCAAAGATCTTTTTCCACGACTCGACGGGCCGCGCCGCACTCAACCGGCGCTTCCAGGCCTTGCCTAACGGGCCATGGCACACCATTGTCGGTGTCGTCGGCAGCGTTCGCGACACGTCCCTCGCGGGCTCGCTCGTGCGGGCGGTGTATTTCCCCGAGGTACACACGGCTGACTTGACGATGGGAGGGCTGCAGCGGACGATGGCGGTTGTGGCGCGCACGAGCGGCGATGTGGCGACGATGACGCGCGCAATGCAGCACATCATCCGCGATTTGGATCCGACTCTGCCGACCTTCGGCGTGCGGTCGATGCGGGCGACGGTCGAGTCGTCGATGGCGCTCCTGTCATTCACGATGATCGTGCTCGGTGTGGCAGCGGCGGTGACGCTCGTGCTCGGCATGATCGGTTTGTATGGCGTGATCGCGTACGTGGTTGCGTTGCGGACGCGCGAACTGGGCGTCCGAATCGCGTTAGGCGCACAGCCTCATGCGGTCGCACGGATGGTGACGACGCAAGGACTCGCGCTGTGCAGCGCGGGGATCGCGGTGGGTCTCGTATTGGTGGTCGTCGGCGGCCGCTTCGTGCGCAATCTGTTGTTCGAGGTCGCGCCGACCGATCCGCTCACGTTAGGCGCGACCATCCTGCTCCTCGGCGCATTCGCGATGCTGGCGAGCTGGATTCCGGCGCGCCGGGCTGCGCGCGTGAATCCGGCGGAAGCGCTGCGAACGGATTGACGACCTAGCGACTTCTATCGAGGGCGCGCGCGACAAGCACACCGAGGCGCGGCGGCTGTCGGACTGCTGGCATCGCGTCGCGCATCGCCCTACAATAGAGGCCGTGTCTACCCCCACTTCCTCCGCCTCGATGCCGGGGGCGATGGACTGGCGCGCCCAGCTCCAGAGAGCCCTCGGCTCCGCCTACACCCTCGAGCGCGAGCTCGGTGGCGGCGGCATGTCCCGCGTCTTCCTCGCCACCGAGACGGCACTCGGCCGCAAGGTGGTGATCAAGGTTCTCCCCGCCGATCTCAGCGCCGGCGTCAACGTCGACCGCTTCGATCGCGAAGTGCACCTCGCCGCCAGTCTGCAGCAGGCGCAGATCGTGCCCGTGCTCACCGCGGGACTGGTCGACGGCGTGCCGTTCTACACGATGCCCTTTGTCGAAGGCGAATCGTTGCGCGCTCGGCTCGCGCGCGACGGCGCGCTGCCGATTCCGCAAATCATCAACATCCTGCGTGACGTCACGCGAGCGCTCGCCTATGCGCACGACCACGGCGTCGTGCATCGCGACATCAAGCCGGACAACGTGCTTCTCTCCGGCGGCACCGCCGTCGTGACGGACTTCGGCATCGCGAAAGCAATCAGCGCTGCGCGTGCCTCGACGAACGAGACCTCGCTGACGCAGCTCGGCACATCGGTAGGTACGCCGGCGTACATCTCTCCGGAACAAGCCGCCGGCGACCCAAACGTCGACCATCGCGCCGACCTGTACTCGCTCGGCTGCATGGCGTACGAGCTGCTCGCGGGACAACCGCCATTTGCCGGACGCACCCCACAGCGCACACTCGCGGCGCATCTCACGGAGATGCCCGTCGACGTTGCGTCGCTTCGCCCCGATGTGCCGCCGGTACTCGCGAGCGTCGTCATGCAGTGTCTCGAGAAAGACCCGGCCGCACGGCCGCAGTCGGCGGCAGAGATCGGATCGACGCTCGACAGCGTGACCACAGGCAGCACGGCGTCGATGCCCTCGCTGCTGCTCTCCGGACGGGGTGGCATTCGCCGCGCATTGCTCGTTTACGTCGCGGCGTTCGCCATCGTCGCACTCGTCGCGAAAGCCGCGATGATCGCGTTAGGCGTACCCGATTGGGTGTTCAGCGGCGCTGTCATCCTCATGGCTGCGGGACTGCCCGTGTTGCTCGCCATAGCGTACGCCCATCACACGACACGGAGAGTCGCGTCGCGAACGCCTGCGCTGACGCCGGGAGGTACGCCCCCCGCACACGGTACGGTGACCAACCTCGCGCTCAGAGTGAGCCCACATCTGACGTGGCGTCGAGTTTTCCACGGTGGCGCGGTCGCGGTCGGAGCATTCGCTGCCGCCGTTATCGCGGTCATGGTGCTCCGGCTCTTTGGGATCGGACCGGCGGCTTCTCTACTCGCCGCAGGGACCCTTCACGGACGCGAGCGACTCCTCGTCGCCGATTTCGCCGCGCGCAACGACACCTCGCTCTCGCACCTCGTCACCGAAGCAGTGCGCACCAATCTGAGCGAGTCGCCGGTTGTCTCGATCATGCCGCCATCGGCGATCGGTGCTGCGCTCGTGCGCATGCAACGGCCGTCGATCACGACCGTCGATGTCGCCCTCGCGCGCGAGATCGCGCAACGCGAGGGCGTACGCGCCATTGTCACCGGTGGACTAACGCCGCTCGCCGGCGGTTATGTCGTCTCGATCCGACTCGTCGCCGCGGATTCGGGGAATGAGCTCGCGGCCTTTCGGAAAACCGTCGACTCGCCGAGCCAACTCCTCGACGCGATCGATGAGCTGACGCGAAAGCTGCGCGGGCGCATCGGCGAGTCGCTCAAGTCCGTCCGCGAAGCGCCCGCGCTCGACCAGGTGACGACGAGCTCTCTGCCCGCGTTGCGGAAGTACGCGGAAGCAAACCGTGCCTTCGACCTCGGGAGCGACTACGCGAAGACGGCGACACTGTTGCGCGAGGCGGTGTCGATCGACTCGACATTCGCGATGGCGTATCGGAAGCTCGGCGTCGCGCTGTCGAACAACGGTATGCCGCGGCCGCAGGTCGATAGCGCGCTCACTCGCGCGCTGCAGTACAGCAAGCGCCTGCCGGAGAAGGAGCGCTATCTCGCCATCGGGACGTACTACGATATTGGCCCGGGCAGCGACCGTCGGAAGGCGAGCGAGGCGTTTCAGCAAGTGCTCAACATCGATTCGACCGACGCTGCCGCTCTCAACAATCTCGCGAACGATCTCCGTAGCCTGCGCCAATACGCGCGTGCCGAGTCTCTCTATCGCGTGATCGCGACGACACCACGAGCGCCGCAAGTCAGCCTCTCCAATTATATCGGCACGCTCTTCGTCGACGGAAAGATCTCGCAGGCGGAGTCCGTATACGACGAGCTACGTCGTCGATTCCCGACGGTCCGAGCGCAGATGTATCCGTCCTTCGCCTATCAGCGCGGACAGATGGACTCCGCCGAAGGCTTCTGGCGCGATCGGCGCAATGATCCCAATCCGCTTCTGAAGCTGACCGCGATCGCCAATCTCGCCAACTTCGCGGTCCTGCGCGGCCGATTCCGTGAGGCCGGAGAGTTCGTAAAGCAGGTGCGCGAGCTCAATGCAGCGCGCGGCATTCCACTGCGCCCGCTCGACGATTCGATCGACGCCGCGGCGGGCGCCATCTGGTTCTTCGAGCAGCACGAGCAGGGCGTGCGCCGGCTCGATGCGGCCCTCGCCCGCACGCCGTTGCGGACGCTGCCCGTCGAGCAACGGCCATATCTCTCGGCGGCGATCGCCTACGCCAACGCCGGCCGTCCCGACAAAGCGCGCGCCGTGCTCGCCGAGGCAGAGGCTGACGTCCATGATTCGGTTTATATGCGCCTGGCGCAGCCGAGCATCCATCTGCTCCTCGGTGAGATCGCGCTCGCCGAGAAGCGTCCCCGAGATGCGGTACGCGAGTTCTGGAAGTCAGATTCGCTGCCCGACGGTCCGGCGGGCGATTGTGCAATTTGCGTCGAGATGCGAATCGGCCGAGCGTTCGATCTTGCTAATCTTCCGGATTCGGCGATCACACACTGGGAGCGATACCTATCGACGCCCTACCCTGGGCGCCTCGGGATCGACGGCTCGTATCTCGCGCCGGTGCGCAAACGGCTCGGCGAGCTATATGAGGCGAAAGGCGACACGCAGCGTGCGGCCACCAACTACCTCGCGTTCGTCGACCTCTGGAAGAATGCGGATCCCGAGGTGCAGCCGAAGGTCCAGGAGGTGCGCAAGCGACTGGCGCGGCTGAAGGACGTCGCGGGCAAATGACGGAGAGGGCTAGAGGGTAGAGGGTAGAGGGTAGAGGGTAGAGGGTTGAGTGCAAAACCTCCCCACCCTCTGCCCTCTGCCCTCCGCCCTCTGCCCTTAACCCTCTACCCTCTACCCCTCTCTCCTAGGCTGTGCCACTCTGCTTCGACTGGATCTTTTTCGCCATGTCGAGATGCTTTTGAACGATGGGTGCCGCCTTCTGAATCAGATCCTTCAATTGCTGATTCTGCGCCGCGGTCAGGGCCTGGTTTGCCGTTTGTGCCAGCTGTTCGTGATACTGGACCTCGTGGTCGATGTACGCTTTGTCGAAGTCCGCGCCGCTCTTCGATTCGAGGTCGCTCATGGCCGCTTTCTGCTTGTCCGGCATGTCGAAGTTTGCCGGTGGCAGCGGCGTCACGTTGAGTTTCTTGGCGAGCTGTTGTCCTTGCAGCCGCAGAGAGTGATGCTCTCCTTCCATGAGACGTGCGAACTTCTTCACGTCGGCGCTCTTGGTTTTCTTCACGGCCATGGCGCCGAACGCGCTGTCCGACTCGTTGGCGAAGTCGAGGATCGCGACGATATTCGGGTCGGTGAGGGCGGGGGCCGCAGCCGCCGCGGCAGGATGCGAGGTGTCCGTTGCCGTCGCCGCGGGTTTCGTCGTGTCGACCGTGCCGTAGCTTTCGTTCTTGCTCTTGCACGCGGACAGGACGACGAGCGTGCCGAACGACACTGCGACTATTTTGTGCGTTACGTTCATGGGTAGGCCTCCGCAGCGGTGTAGAACTGCATGAGCAGACGCTAAAGCCTTGGCTCCGGCAAGCCGGTCCGAGCAGTGAGCCGGTGAGGAATCGGCGGGTGCAAGAACTGATCCCTCGACCGCTCGCACTGACAAATAACATTCACCAAGGAGCACCGCTCGATGTTGCGACCGCCTCTAGCGCTTCTCGCGCTCCTCCTCCCCTCGTTCGCACCGACTCACGCGCCAACGCGACCGCTCGTGGCGACGCGAGCGGACGACGCACTGCTCGGCCGCTGGGACATCACCATCCGCGCGCCAAACGCTGAGTGGCCCTCGTGGCTCGAGCTCAGCCACTCGGGTCGCGACGTCATGATCGGGCAGTTCGTTGGCGTCGTCGGAAGCGCGCGTCCGATTTCGCGCGTCGCCGTTCATGGCGACTCCTTGCACTTCGCGATCCCACCGCAATGGGAGAATGGCGACGCGGATCTCGTCGTCGATGGTCGCCTAACGAATGGCCAGCTCGCGGGCAGCATGATCTTTCCCGACGGAAAGCGCTACGACTGGACCGGCGTTCGCGCGCCAGCCATGCACCGCGACCACGCACCCGTGTGGGGCGCGCCGATTCACCTGCTTCACGAAAATGACCTCGGCGGCTGGCATGCCACCGGCGGTCAGAGCAATCAGTGGGTCGTCGTCAACGGCGTACTGCGCAGCCCACACTCGGGCGCCAACATTCAGACCGATCAGACGTTCGGCGATTTCAAGTTGCACATCGAGTTCCGCTATCCGGCCGGGAGCAACAGCGGTGTGTATCTCCACGGCCGGCACGAGGTGCAGATCGAAGACGATGAGCAAGGTTCATCCGCCAAGGACCGCTTCGCCGGCATCTACGGCTTCATTGCACCGAGTGAGATTACCGCGAAAGGGCCGAACAAGTGGCAGTCATACGACGTCACCCTCGTTGGTCGGTTCGTGACCGTTGTCGCGAACGGCAAGCGCGTGATCTGCGATCAGGAGATTCCGGGAATCACCGGCGGCGCGATCGACAGCAACGAAGGCGCGCCCGGGCCGATCCTGCTCCAGGGCGACCACGGCCCGGTCGAGTTTCGCAACATCATACTCACGCCGGCGAAGTAGGGCTCCCGAGCGTTTGCTGAAATAGCGCCAGCAACGTCTGCCAGTGCCGTTCGGTGGCGGCTTCGTCGTGCACCGGCGTGTCCGAGGGTACCCAGCCGTGTCGCGCATCGTAGGTCTCGACCGTGTGATCGACGTGCGCAACGGTGAGCGCATCCTCGAGTCGCTGCTTCTGCGCGTCGTCGAATCCAGGATCCTCGATAGCGCCTGCGACGTACACGCGCGCCGTCATCGCGGGCGCGAGACGATGCGGACTATCGGGCGCGTCGGTCGCCAGGTGACCACCATGATAGGAGGCGGCTGCCGCGACCCGGTCTGGAAAATGACCGGCGGTGGCCAGCGAGAGCCGACCGCCAAGGCAATAGCCGGTAACGCCAATCTTCCCGTGACGTACGCTCGGCTGCGAGTCGAGATGCGACAGCAGTGCGGGCACGTCTCGCATGATCGTCGGTATGCTCACCGTCGGCAAGACGTGCTTCGACCACTCGGCGCGGATCGCCGCATCCTGAAACAGTCTTGGTCCATCGGTGAAGCCGCTCCGATAGTAGAGATCGGGAAGGACAACGTAGTAACCCGAGGCAGCGAGCCGTTCACCGATGTCGAAGAGTGCTTGCCGCACGCCAAGCCCATCCATGAAAAAGAGAATGCCCGGCCATCGACCACTTCCGCCGGGCGTGAAGAGATGAGTCGGACAACTGCCGTCCTCGGTGCGAATCTCGATTGTCTGATGTGCCATCTACGCGCTGCTGAAGGCTTCACCGGCAGTACGGTGAAGTACAGCGCGCCGTTGGAAGCGCTTTACGGGAAGTTCAACAAAGGCGGGAGCGCCACGGTCACTGAGGGAAGCGAGGCTGTTGCCGGCGCCATGATCGTCGCGAAGAGGTCGGTGCGGAGCCTGCGCTGGACCGCGGAGCGCCAAACATAGTTCTTCCCATCGACGCGCGCGCCCGAGTACCAGATCGTGAGCGCGTCGGATGACGGATCGTAGGCAAAGCTCGACCGATAGACGACGTCTTGCAGTTCGGGGATCACGCCTCGAGTGAGCACAGGCGATGGATAGGTCGTCCAGGTTACGCCATCGTTGCTCGTCGCGAGATATACCGCGCTGGTCGCGCACGAGCCCGCGGTCTTCACGTTATAGAGCGCCCAGTATTCCGCGCGACTCTCGATCCACGCGACATCGATGTGCCAGGGTGTGAATCCCGGTTGTGAGAGCGCGACCGGCTCCGGCGACGACCAGTCGATGCCATTCGGCGAGCGGCGCAACTGGACGCTGGTGGTGACTCCCGTGCAACCGACATTGCCGTTCACCGACCACATCAGCCAGTCGTTCGGGCTGCGACGGACAACCGTTGGCGAGATCAGCTCGTGATTCGGCGCACGCGCTACGTCGACGGGCGACGTCCAGGCCACACCGTCGCGGGTGGTGGTCAGGCGAACGATGTTCTCGTCGGTCACCTGACGAAAATAGAGCCAGATCTCATTCCGCTCGGGAACGTACACCGCGTCGGGATCGGAATAATAGCCGTCGGTCGGCGCGACGATCGGATTGCTCGCTCCGTCCGGAACCAACCACTGCGTTGGTTGATCGATCTCGAAAATCGACGGATTCTCGTAGTTGATGTTTCCATTTGGGTACGGTGTGATGAACACATACTTACCAGCATGTGTCCACTCGGGCCCCGTCGCGACGTAATCCGGATGCACCGTCTGGCCAGAGCCCTCGTAGGTTGTCAGATCGAGCAGTTGTATGACGTCGAGCGGCAGTTCGGTGTCGGCATCGATCGACGCGGTGAATTCCGCGCTCAAGAAACCCGCTGCCGCTGCATGGCCACGGTGGGTGGGTCCGTCGCCGAGCGTCCACATCGCCGACGCGAGCCCGTTCGCGTCCGTTACACTCTCCGACGGCTCGATAGTACCCCCGTCCTCGGCGATCCAGGTGACCTGTACGTTCGCCACCGGTGCATCGAGTGCGTCGTGAACAACGAGTACGATCGGACGATGGAGGCGCTGGCCTGCGGAGCCACGCTGTGCGTCGCCGGAGCGGATCGCGATCTTGCCGGGAGCGCTAGGCAGGGTGGCGTGTTCGCCACCGCATGCAAGTATGACGACACTCAAGGCAAGCCAAACGACGCGGTAAGCGATTGTGCGTATCGATGGGGACATGTGCATGCAACCTTCGGCATTGAAGGTTAGAGGAATCTCTACATGCTCTACTCGCGCGTACCAACGCCGCGTCACTGTGCGCGGGCTACAACCATACTACTTGGCATCAGCGTTTCGTAAGGCTTGCGTCAGAGTCGTTGCATCGCCGCCACGGTGTGCGACCGTCTCGACATATTTTGCGCTTCGCGCTGTCCAATGCTCATGCCTTACTCGCACACGCGCACGTTGCTCGCCTGGCTCTGCCTGGCGCCGCTCCCCGCGATCGCACAGACGGGCGCTGGTTCGGCGCGCCCATCCGGCGCGACGAACTACGGCCACACGATTGCCGTTCCCTCCGCCGTCGCCGTGAGGCGCGAGGGTCGCGTTACTCTCGACGGGACGCTCGACGAGCCCGCATGGCGAGCGGCCACGCCCATCACCGAGTTCACGCAGCTGGACCCTGACGAGGGACGGCCGGCGTCACAGCGAACCGAGGTGCGTTTTCTCTTCGACGACGATGCGCTCTACGTCGGGGCGAAAATGTACGACACCATGGGTCCGGCCGGTATTATCACGCGGCTCGTGCGACGCGACGCCAGCTTCGATTCGGATTATTTCCAGCTCGTCATCGACGCGTATCACGATCACCTGAGCCGCGCCTTCTTCGAGGTAGATCCGTCGGGCTCCCAGGCGGATCGCATTGGCATCGGCAATTCGTGCTGCGATAACTCGTGGGACCCAATCTGGGAAGCGGCCACCCGTATCGATCCCGATGGTTGGACCGCCGAGATTCGCATACCCTATAGCCAGCTCCGTTTCTCACGCGCCGTCGCCCAGACGTGGGGCTTGGAAGTTCGCCGCTTCATCAAGCGCCGCGAGGAAGAGGACGACTGGTCGTTCTGGCACAAGAACGAGGCGGGTGGTCCGCCGCGCTTTGGCCATCTCGAGGGATTGCGGATACAAAGTTCCTCATCGCACCTCGAGCTCCTGCCGTACGCGAGCGCCAAGTCGTCATCGCTCGCCGCTAATGCCGGGACGCCGTTCGACACCCATGGCCGTCCAACGATGCGGGGCGGTCTCGATCTCCGCGACAATGTGACGTCGAACCTCACGCTGAACGCGACGATCAATCCCGACTTCGGCCAGGTCGAGGTCGATCCCGCCGTGCTCAATCTCTCGGCGTTCGAGACGTTCTTTCCGGAGAAGCGCCCGTTCTTCGTCGAGAACTCGCAGGTGTTCGACTTCGGTCTCTTCAATTGCAACTTCTGCAGCAACGTAGAGGGTATGCAGGGCTTCTACTCGCGACGCGTGGGGAGAGCGCCGTCGGGAGCAGACCTGGCCACGGACAACTATCGGTACGCCGACATTCCCGACGCGACGACGATCCTCGGCGCGGGCAAGCTGACCGGAAGGACGTCGAGCGGGTACACCGTCGGCCTGCTCGAGGCGCTTACCGGGCAAGCGGATGCCCGTGTCGCGCTGCCTAACGGCAATCTCGGTTCTCAGGAAGTCGAGCCGCTCGCGAACTATTTCGTCGGCCGGTTGAAGCGCGACCTCCTCCACGGCAATCTTGTCGTCGGCGGCATGCTTTCGGGTGTCACGCGGAACATCGACACGACCTTTGCCCCACGTCTCGCCCGCAATGCGGAGATGTACGGCAACGACGTCGTCTATCGCTGGGCAGACAATAAGTACTCGCTCATGGCAAATGCCGCGGTCACGAACGTGTCCGGCGACCGGCGCGAGATTGAGCTCCGCCAGCAGTCGAGCGCGCGCTACTTTCAACGCCCGGATCGCGGCCCTGGGTGGGGCGGATTCTTCTCCAGCCGCTACGATACGATGGCGACGAGCCTGCGCGGCGTCGGCGCGTACGCCCGCATCGCGAAGGAGACAGGCGATTGGACGTGGGAGACGGCAGTCAATACCCGCACACCCGGTTTCGAGACCAACGATTACTCCTTCCAGCGATCGGCTGACTACATCTGGGGCGTTGCGAATCTCACTCGCTTCTGGTCGAAGCAGACCAGGTGGTATCAGACGATGGTCGGCATTCTCGGCACGCAGACACAGGAGAATTACGAAGGCGACCGCACGGGGCAGCAATTTCACCAGTTCTTGAGCATCACGACGCGGCAATTCTGGAACGTCAGCGAATTCCTGATCGTTAGGCCGAGTGTCATGGATGACCGACAACTCCGCGGCGGGCCAGTGGTCCGACAGCCGAGCAGTACGTATGGCGTCATCGACATCTCGACCGACTCGCGACACATGGTCACAGGCACTCTGGATCTCGAGCGCTACGCCGATCAGCAGGGCGGCCACGCGGCGACGCTCGCACTCACCGCCGGCATCCGACCGGCGCCGAACGTGAGCTTCTCGTTCGGCCCATCGTGGAATCCGCAGCGCCTCCCCGCGCAATACGTCACCGCCGTTGCCGACCCGACCGCGGTCAGCTTCTATGGAACCCGGTATGTCGTGTCGTCAATCAGCCAGCAGAGCTTGAGCTTCGATACGCGTCTGAGCTGGACGTTCACGCCGCGCATGACGCTCGAGCTGTACATGCAACCATTCTTCGCCGCCGGGCACTACTACGATTTCAAGGAATACTCCGCACCGCGGACCGCGACGTTGCGTGTCTATGGACGCGACGTCGGTACCATCGCACAGAGCATGGGAACGGACGGAGTGGTGTCGCAATACACCATCGATCCGGATGGTGCGGGCCCCGCGCCGCCGTTCACCATCGACAATCCGGATGTCAACGATCGGTCGCTCCGGGGCAACGCCGTGTTCCGTTGGGAGTATCGTCCCGGCTCCGTGTTGTACGTTGCGTGGACACATTCACGCGCCGCCGGTGCGTCGCTTGGCGACCTCCAGCTTCACCGGGATACCGACGCGATTCTCGCATCGCGCCCTGATAATATTTTCCTCATCAAGGCGAGCTGGTGGCTCCCGATCTGAGCCTAACGCGGTTCCGGATGAATCGGGTCCACCCAATGCACCATCTCCGGCGATTCCACCGCCGGGATGTCCAGGTTGACGACAACGGCCGTTTGATCGCTGCGCACGAGTACGCACTCGAGCGGCTCGTCAGCGGCCGCATTGATCTCCTGATGCGGCACGTAGGGAGGCACGTAAATGAAGTCACCCGGCCCCGCCTCGGCGACGTACTCGAGTCGATCGCCCCAGCGCATGCGCGCCCGCCCGCGTACGACGTAGATCACGCTCTCGAGTGCGCCGTGGTGATGCGCTCCAGTCTTCGCGTTAGGTTTGATCGTGACGGTGCCGGCCCAGATCTTCGACGCCCCGGTTCGCGCGTGGGTGATGGCTGCCGCGCGCGTCATACCAGGCGTTTGCGGCGTGTTCGGATCCAGCTCGTCGCCATGCACGATGCGCACGCCATGCATGCGCCAATCCGGACTCGATTCAGTGGCCATGGCCTGTATGTTACCGTAGACGTCCCTTACCGCAAAGCATCGGGTTCAGGGTGCATTTTGCGCTCTTTTTGATTCGTTAAACATGGCCGATACCGATCTCTATGCCGCGGCGCTCGACAGCGCCGTGACGCACGCGAAGGCGTACCTGAAAAGCCTCGACACTGCGCCCGTGTCGGCAATGGCATCGCTCCAGGAACTGCGTGCGCGATTTGCCAAACCACTCACCGACGCTGGCGTGCCTGCCGTGCGCGTGATTGACGATCTGGCGAAGGACGTCGAGGGTGGGCTGATCGGCAGTACCGGCGGGCGATTCTTCGCGTGGGTTATGGGTGGTTCTGTCCCAGCCGCGCTCGCGGCAGACTGGCTCACGTCCACCTGGGATCAGAACGCCGGCATCTATGCGTGCAGCCCCGCCGCGGGGGTCGTCGAGGAGGTGGCGGGAAGTTATCTTAAGGAGCTGCTCGGCCTCCCCGCTCGGGCGAGCTTCGCGTTCGTCACCGGCACGCAGATGGCGCATGTGATCTGTCTGGCCGCAGCGCGCCACGGTCTGCTCGCGCGTCGCGGATGGAGCGTCGAAGAGCGGGGCCTAACGGGTGCGCCGCGTCTTCGCGTCATCGTTGGCGCCGAGCGGCACGGCACCGTCGATCGAGCAGTGCGATTGCTCGGTATCGGCAGCGACAACATTCAGGCACTACCGCTCGACGATCGCAATGGCACGGACGCCGGCGCGCTTCGAGCAGCTCTCGACGAGGCCCGCGAACAACCGACGATCGTCGTGCTCCAGGCCGGCGAGCTCAATACGGGCTCCTTCGATCGGTTCAGCGACTTGATACCGGTCGCTCGCGCGCGAGGTGCGTGGGTCCATATCGATGGTGCGTTCGGTCTCTGGGCTGCGGCGAGCCCGAAGCATCGACATTTGATGAAGGACGCCGCGCTCGCCGATTCCTGGTCTACCGATGGCCACAAATGGCTGAACGTCCCCTATGACAGCGGCTATGCGTTCGTGGCGGATGCGGAGGCGCACCACGCGTCGATGACCCATCGCTCCAGTTATATGATGCACGAGGGCGACGCACGCGACGAAGTCGACTGGAATCCCGAGTGGTCGCGACGCGCGCGCGGACTCGCCACGTACGCGGCGATCCGCCAGCTCGGGTGCGAGGGGATTGCCGACCTGATCGACCTCTCTTGTCAGCACGCCACCGCTCTCGTACGGCGCATCGGCGCGCTCCGTGGCGCCGAGGCCCTGTGGGAGCCGCTGATCAATCAGGGTCTAGTACGATTCCTGGACGAGCGGCCAGGGGCTAGCGAAGCGGATCATGATGCGCGGACGGATCGCGTCGTCGAGGAGATCCTCGCCGTCGGCGACGCATTTTTCGGCGGGGTGACGTGGCGTGGCAAACGCTGCATGCGCGTCTCCGTCTCGAGCTGGCAGACGACCGGGCAGGACGTCGACCGTGCCGTCGATGCGGTAGCGCGCGCTATCGAAGTCGCCGCACCGCACCACACAGTGCTCGGCGCGCTCTAACTTGTTAGGCGCGGATCCGGATACTCGATGAGGCCGTGTTCGGCGCAATATCGAACGAGGTCAGCGTTCGTCGCGAAGCGCAACTTCTCCATGAGACGTGTGCGGTAGGTGCTCACGGTCTTTGGGGACAATCCCAACGCTTCCGCGACCTCTTTGACGGTCCGACCGGTTCCGAGCCCCCGCAGCACATCGAACTCCCGATCGGAGAGCTGCTCGTGCGGCGCACCGACGAAGTCCTGCCCGAGCTGTGCCGCGAGACGCTCAGCCAGCGTTGGGCTCACATACCGGCCGCCGCGATGCACCCGACGGATGGCGTCGAGCAATTGCTCGGGAGAGTGGTCCTTCGTTAGGTAGCCCGAGGCACCCCCACGCAACGCGCGCACGGCCCACTGATCCTCGGGGTGCGCGCTGAGGACGAGCACGCGCACGCTCGGATGTTCCTCGCGCAGGCGCCGCAACGTCTCGGTGAACGGCGCGCCCGGCATCGAGACGTCGAGGAGTACGACGTCGGCGACATACAGTCGCAAGGCAAGAAGCGCCGCGTCGCCACTTGGCGCCTCGGCCGTGACCATGATGCCGCGATCGTCTTCCGCGATGCGACGTAACCCCGCGCGCACAATCGGATGATCGTCGACGATCAGAATGCGAATCATGGCGCGATCGCGTCGGCGCTCGGCGATCCTTCCGGGAGCGGC
Source organism: Gemmatimonadaceae bacterium (assembly GCA_036496605.1). Classification (NCBI taxonomy): domain Bacteria; kingdom Pseudomonadati; phylum Gemmatimonadota; class Gemmatimonadia; order Gemmatimonadales; family Gemmatimonadaceae; species Gemmatimonadaceae bacterium. Next base: position 73,515 of record DASXKV010000030.1, read on the forward strand.
AGTCGCAGCGCGACTATCGTCCCCGACGTCGCTTCACTGGATACATTGACCGATCCGCCTAACGCGATGGCGCGTTCGCGCAGGCCGAGCAGCCCGAGCGAATGCGAGCCGCGCATCTCGTCCGGGGTGATACCACGTCCATCATCGGTCACGTCGAGGGATAACACGCTCCCTTCGATGTGGAGCCTCACGCAGACGCGAGACGCCCTGGCGTGCTTCGCGACGTTGGTGAGTGCTTCCTGAAGCATGCGGAACACCGCCGAGGAGATCGCGCCCGAAGGCGAAGGGCTCACGCACTGGATATCGAGGTCCAACGCCAGCCCCGTTCGCGACGCGAAGTCTTGCGCCTGCCACTCGATCGCGTCGGCAAGGCCGAGCTGATCGAGCACGCTCGGACGGAGTTCTGTGATGATTCGGCGAACGGCAATCATGACATCATCCAGGCGACCGAGAATACTCGCGCACCGATCCACCACCTCCGATTGCGAGTGTCGATTGAGGCGTCGCTCCATCCATGCGAGATCGAGCTTGAGTCCCGTGAGCGCCTGTCCAAGCTCGTCGTGAAGCTCTCGGGCGATGCGCGTCCGCTCGCTCTCGCGCACCGACTCGAGCCGCGCTGCCAGAGCCCGGAGCTCCTCCCGCGACTGTGCAACCTCTGCTGCCGCGAGGTGGCGATCGGTGATGTCGCGCTGAATGCCGATATGTCCGGTGATTCGAGCTTGCTCATCGTAGACACAGAGATAATGACCTTCGATCCGCACCGGCGTGCCGTCCATGCGCCGCTCGTCCGTTTCGGTGTGCAGATGCCCCGCGTCGAACATCGCACGCCAGCCGGCCTTACCGGCTTCGATGTCGTGCGCGAAGAACTCCGCGGGTGTTTTTCCGATGAGCTCGGGGAGAGCAACTCGATATTGCCGTGCATACGCTTCGTTGGCGATGGTCATGCGCTGATGTCGAAACACGTGCTCCAGCAGCGCATCCTTGTCGGCTGTGTCGTTCCACTCGATAGGCTCATCCAGCATCATGATGAAGAAGCCATCGATCGATTGCGCGAAGAAGAGCTCGCGCAGATTGTCGGGAGAAAGAGACACAGGGGACTCGCCGCGGAGTATGCCGTGTTAGGCGCTTCGGGAAGAAGAGGCGCACGGCGTGGCGCGCTGTAGGACAAGTGACTACGCGTGCCGCTCGCGCGCCAGAGGGTGTCAGCGTCCGTCCTACACGTGTGTTCCGCTCTCTCGGACGCTCGCCTCCTTGCGTTGCCGATTCGTGCTCCTCGGTGTGCGAGCTAAGCTCCCACGCACACCCAAACGCGGCGACACCAATGGCGATGGTTCCTCTCAAGATCGAGCGCGACGACGAGCGTCCGGAGACGCTGATCGTCGATGGGCGACTCATCGCATATCGAGACGTCGGCAGTGGCCCTACGATCATTCTTGCCCATTGCTCCGGCGCTTCGCATGACGTCTGGTCGCCGTTCGTCGACACATTTCGCAGCCGCTTTCGTATACTCGTGCCGGACTTGCTCGGTTACGGGCATTCGGATCCCTGGCCTATCAACGCCCGGTTACACCCGTGGTCCGACCTGAGCGCCCTGGTGGCACTCGCGGAACGCAGCAGTGAGCCGGTCCATCTTGTTGGACACTCGTACGGCGGCACCCTCGTCCTCGAGGCCGCGCGGGTTCTGGGTCCGCGTGTGAAAAGCCTAACGCTCATCGAGCCCGTCGCGTTCCACCTGTTGCGACTCACGGGCCGGATGAAGGAGTGGCAAGAGCTCACCGACGTCGGACGCGAGATGGTGGAAGCGCTGCGGCTGCGGCGTGAGCGCGGCGCTGCCGGCGTGTACATGAAGTACTGGGTGGGACGACTCCGTTGGTGGTCGATGAGTCCCAAAGCCCGGCGCCGCGTTCTCCTGACGGTCGGTAAAGTGGCCGCCGAGTTCGAAGCCGTGTCCGGTTTGTCGACAACCGAAGGCGATTATCGAAGTATCCATGCGCCGACGCGACTCATCGCCGGCGAGCGCACCCGCAAGCCCGCCCGCGCCATCGTCGACGAGCTGCTCAACATTTTGCCGAGCTCCGATCTCCAGCTGGTGCCGCGCGCTGGACATATGAGTCCTCTCACACATCCGGAAGCCGTCTCGAGTCTCATCGCGCAGCATATCGAGCACGTCGAAGCCCGAGCGGGCCGAATGAAGCCGACGACGTGGCAAGCCGAATCTCGTCCCAAGCGCCGGTCGATCGCGTGATTCCGCCGTCATTCGACGCTCATTCCGTTACACGACCGACACGCGACCCATCACGAAAACAGACTTGAGCGTCCAATCATAGCCGGCCGAGCAGGACACGTCCTCTCGGGAGGCCCCTAGCCCCTCTCTTGACAGCCAGCGGTCCGTATTGCACATAGGCGGACGCGTCGAACGGAGAGGAGCGTGACCCACGTAGTCGGATTGGGCTTCGGTGCGGTGTCAAACCACCCGATCAGCCTTTCGGAGCGTCTCAACTCAAACTGGCACCGTCCAGCGCTGCAACTCTTCATGGGCATCGTGCTGTTTCATTGGGTCGAGCACATTGTCCAGGCCTATCAGGTGTATGCGCTGCATTGGCCAAGAGCCATGGCGATGGGCTTGTTAGGCATGTACTACCCGTGGCTCATGCGAACGGAGACGCTCCACTACGGCTTTGCCATCGTAATGCTTGCCGGACTCTGGGTGCTGCGCCGCGGCTTCACGGGCCGCTCGCGGACGTGGTGGATGGTGGCCTTCGGGATCCAGTTCTGGCACCACTTCGAACACGCGCTGCTCTTCTACCAGGCGCTGACGCATCATTACCTCTTCGGCGGGACCGTTCCGACGAGCATCGGACAGATCTGGATTCCGCGCATCGAGCTGCATCTGTTCTACAATGCCATCGTCTTCACGCCGATGGTCGTCGCGATGTATTACCACATGTATCCGCCCGCGACTGAAATGCCGAGCATCAGGTGCGCGTGCGCGAGACATCGGCATCACCCAATCCAGGCAGCCGCCTGACGCTTGGGCTCTAGTCCCCCACCCTAGGCCCTTTTGCGAGATGTCGTTAGGCAATGGCTATTCCGCAGCCCGAGTGAGACGCAATTCGCGAATCCTGAGCCCTGCTGCCGAATCGGAGACGAGGGTCGCAAGCCGTTTCGCTCGTGTCTCCGAACGCTTCGCGGAGATCACCCACCAGGTAGCGAGCTGTTGATATCCCGGCGGTTGCGACTGGAAAAACGCCCACGCTTTCTTGCTCGCGCGAAACTGCTTCTCCTCACTCGGCGCGAGGCGCGCGCGCTTTCGCTGCTCGAACGAATAGATGCCCGACTTCTTCGAGTCGCGCGCCTCGAAGGCACGCATCCCGGCTGGGTGCATACGGCCACTCGCGACGAGTGCCTTCGCTTTGCGGATGTTGACGTTGCTCCAGATGCTCCTGGGCTTTCGCGGCGTGAATCGGATGACATACGCCTCACGACCGACGGATTTGCGTACGCCGTCGATCCAGCCGAAGCAGAGCGCCTCGTCGACTGACTCCGGCCAGGTGAGAGTCGGCCGTCCTGTGTGTTTCTTGTGGAACCCCACCCAGAGCTCGTGCGCGGCTTCGTGATGTTGCATCAGCCACGTCCGGAAATCATCCGGGCTCGCGAAGAATATTGCGCTCAGTTCGAGCTCAGTCATGGATGAACGAGCTCCAGCTGCTGCAGTTGTCGTAACGCCCCTTCTCCGGAGGCGACTGCCATCCCCATCCACGCGCGATGAGCCTCGCGCTGAGAATACGTCGAAAACCCGCCTGCGTCACCACAACGATGGTTGGAGCGACCGCGCCCCGTCGCCGCTCTGCTCCCTACGATACGGCAGCGAGAAGGCGAACACCGATCCCGAGGACGGGAACTCGGCCCACGCTCTTCCTCCGAGCGATGCCACAGTCTCGGACACGATGCTCAGTCCCAGCCCCGTCCCTTCGGCGTGCGTCGCGGCGGCGTCGTGAGCACGGTAGAAGCGCTGAAACAGACTGCTCCGCTTTTCCAGCGGAACGCCCAAGCCGTTGTCGCGTACTCGCACGATGACCTCTCGTCCCCCGCTCGGCGACGACTCGATGCTGCCGCTGATCACCGCATAGCGACGCGCTTTGCCCGGATCGGCGTACTTGATCGCGTTCGACAGATAATTCGTGACGCATAACTCGACCGCTGCCGCGTTGACCTCGACGTCCGGCAACTCGTCGAACCGAATCTCCACGTTCGCGACACGCGAGTTCTCGCGCAGTTGCCGCGCAGCCTCACGCGCCGCCACCGCGAGCCGGAGGTGATGGTGTGTCCGCGCATCGTTGTCCGTTCGGGACAACGCGACGAGATTCTCGACGGTGTGCTGCATCAGGCGCGCGTTGCGGACGATGATCTCCATGATCTTCTCGCGCTGTACCGTTTCGTCGGCCGCTATCATGAGCAACGTCTCACCGGCGCTCACGACGACACCGATCTGATTCTTGATCTCGTGTGACACCGCACGATTGAACGCGCGGAGCTGCTCTTCGCGCTCGCGCTTCTTCTCGTCGGCGAGACGGAGGAAGTGAACCGTTGTCGCCTGCTGGATCAGCGAGATGGCCCTGAACAGCCGTTGCCCGCAGGCCAGCAACTCGGCCTGCTCCCCGTCACCGGCGATGACGTGGGCCATTCTGGCGAGGTAGGAGAAGAGGATACCGCCGAGCAGCTCGTATTCCTTGAGTATCTCATATACGTCGAAGCCCTGCGCGTGGCGGAACGCCCCGATCTCCATTGCCCGAGTGAGAAGGAGCGTGTCGGCGCCAATCTCGTTGACCGGGTTCTCGATGAAGTCGGCGACGCCTTCGATCAATAGCGGTACGTCATCGAGTCCGTCGCCAAACGGAAAGACCATCGCTGGCTCGATGTCGACGCGTTCCGCGACTCGTTGCAGCCACCGTCTCGCCAATTGCTCGCTCGCGCCGCGCAACGCGTCCGCGATAGCTCCAGCGAGCGTACAGTCCGTCCTCGTGTCTGCTGACATGATCCGCCTCGCTGCATGCGGACCCCTTATACAGGCATTATGCGAGCCTGCGCGCGGCGCTCTCTTCTGCTGGCATCGCCGTTCGTCACCTGATTTTGGCAAACACAGCGCGGCAAATGCCTAGCAAACACTAATTTCCAAGATAACGGCTCAACACGCTGACGCTGCTCGACAATTTTGCGTCTATGATCGCCGGGGCTCGCGCATCGGCCGTTGGTTGTGTGGCATGTCACTCGACCGAGCGACCGCTCTCGGCCGCGAGCCTAACGCCTGTCAACTCTCCCGCAGCGCGACGATTGGATCGATTCGCGACGCACGGCGTGCCGGCACATACCCGCTCACCACCGCGACGATCGAGAGGAGTACGATCATCCCACCATACGTCACGGGATCTGCCGCGGTCACGCCGAACAGGAATCCGCTGAGCGTGCGCCCCGCGATCCATGCACATACGGTCCCGATGACGATCCCGGCGAGTGCGAGCTCCAGCGTCTCGCGAACGATCCTCGCTTGAACCTGGCGCGACGAAGCCCCGAGGGCGATCCGTACTCCAATCTCCTGTGTTCGATGTGTGACCGTGTACGAGATGACACCGTAGATCCCCAACAGCGCCAAGCACAATGCAAAGACCGAGAATCCGCCCAGCAAGGCGGTGAAGAAGCGTCGTGGCGAAACCGCTTTGTCCACAGCGCCCTGCAACGTCTGCACTTCGTTCGTCGCCAGATTGGGCACGACCGTTGTCAGCGTACGACGTAAAGTATGCGCGAGCGATCCGGGCTCGAGCTTCGTGCGGACGATCAGCGTCAGCGTCGAGTAGTCGAAGACCTGTCGGATCGGAAGATAGATCTCATCCCCCGCGCCCTCCTCGAGTGTCAGATGACGAACGTCGCCGACGATGCCGACGACGCGCCGGTCGGCGCCACCGACCTTGAGCAGCCTGCCTAACGCGCCCTTGCCGGGCCAGAGCTCCTTCGCGGCAGTCTGATTGATGACGACGATCTTCTCGCTGGACTCGATGTCCGTGGGCGCCAGATCTCGTCCCGCGATCACGCGCATGCCCATTGTCGGGACGAAGCCATCTGTCGCGATGCGAATGAAACCCGCCTGCCACTTGCCTTTCACATATTCCTCTCCGCCAACTGACACGCCCCAGCTGCGATTACTGCCGAGCGGGAGGCCGTCCGCGATGGTCGCCGAGGTGACGCCCGGAATCTCTCTCGCCAGCCGCAGCACTTCGTCAACGTACGCGACAAACTCTTGCGACGACTTGAAAGCGCGCTGTCGGTCTGGATCGACGCGCACCGCGACAACTCGCTCCGGACGAAAGCCGAGATCGACGTCGAGGACCTTGAGAAAACTCCGGATCAACAAGCCGGATCCCACCAGCAGCACGCAGGCAAGTGCGATCTCGGAGACGACGAGCGAACGCTGCACACGTTGACCGTGCTTGCCGTGGGTCGACGACCGTCCGGAGGCCTTCAGCGCGTCGTGAACGCCGTGCTCGGACAGCTGGAGCGCGGGTGCCATTCCAAAGGCGAGACCGGCCACCACGGCCAGCAGCGCACTGAATGCCAGCGCGCCACCGTTGATGGCGACGTTGCCGAGAAGCGGCAGGCTGACCGCGTCCATCCTGGCGATCGCTCGCGTGCCCATCACCGCGAGCACCACACCGACGATCGCCCCACACCACGAGAGCAGCACGCTTTCCGTCAGCATCTGGCCGACCAGCCGGCGGCGCCCGGCGCCTAACGCGGCGCGAATCGCCATCTCCTTCTGGCGGGTCGTGGCCCGCGCGAGCAGCAGATTCGAGAGATTCGCGCACACGATGAGCATGACGACGCCCACGCCGAAGGCGAGTACGAGAAGGCCGGCCCGCGCGCGACCGCTGACATGCTGGCGCAACGACACGGCCGTCGCATCGAAGTTGTTCGCGTTCGGGTTCTCGCTTGTGATTCGGGGCGACAGCACTCGCAGCTCGGCGGCGGCACTCGAGATCGTCGCTCCGGGCCGCAGGCGCCCAACCATCGCGAGCGTATTTCCCCAGCGATTCGTCTCGGGCGCAAGCGGGAACGGCGTGAACACGTCGATCCGTGCGCCGGGCGCGAAGATCGATCCAAAGTCGAAGGATGCCGGCAGCACACCAACGACCGTGGTCGGCGCGCCATCGAGCATGATCGGCCGTCCCACGATGCCGGGATCCGAAGCGAATCGGTGTTCCCAGAGCCCGTGGCTGATCAGGGCCACTTTCGGACCGTTCCAGATGCTTTCTTCCGGGGTAAACCCTCGGCCAATCCGCGGCCGCACGCCGAGCATCGGGAAGAAATTCTGTGTGACGGGCACCGCGCTGAGTCGGATCGCATCCGTCGGACTGCTGAGCGTCATGTCCCCCACGCCATAGAATGCGAAATACGCGGCGACTTCGGAGAACGAGCGATTCTCCTTCACGAACGAGAGATACGGATTGACCTGCGCCGTTTGCGTCGACAGCCCCGGCGCGGTCCCGTTCTGAATCCAGACCAACTGTTCGGGGCGGTCGAAGGGCAGCGGTCGGAGTAACAGCGCGCTCGCCACGCTGAACACGGTCGCGCTCGCACCGATGCCAAGAGCGATGATGACGACCGCAAACGCCGTGAACGCCGCGTCGCGCAGTAGGGTGCGCGAGGCGTAGCGAAGATCCTGTCGCATGTCGTCGATCATCCGTCGCGCGTGCATCCATTGCTCCTGATGGCCTATCCCTGTGACGTCCAGCGAGGCCGAATGGTTGGAAAGCGCCACCAGACTACACGAATTGCGATCTACGGAAAAACCAGTTGACAGCGAGCGCCGGCGACCGTATTCTACTGGAAGTTCAGTAGACACGAGGCCACGTGAGCGACATCTATTTTCCGCCCCGCGAGCTTGCTGTGATGAGCGTCCTCTGGCGTTTGGGCTCTGGGAGCGTGTCCGAGGTTCGTGACGCGCTCGAAGAAGACCTCGCGTACACCTCCGTATTGTCGGCACTCCAGACGCTGGAAGAGAAAGGCTTCATTCGCCACGAAGCGGAGGGACGCGCCTACCGATACTTCCCCACTGTGGAAGCCGAGCGTGCCGGCGGGAGCGCGCTCGCGCGTGTGCGCGACGCGATCTTCCACGGCTCCGTCGAGCGGATGTTCGCGCAGATGGTCTCCGACAAGAAGCTGAGCCGCAAAGAGCTGGAGCGCATGCGGCAACTCATCGCGCAGCGTCTGGGAGAGAAGTCATGATCGCGTGGATGCTGTACACAATCGCTATCGGGCTTTGTGTCGCCGCCGCCGCCACCGCGGCCGATCTTCTGCTTCGCTTGGTCCGCCGCCCGACACGCTTCGTCTGGCTCGGTGCCGCGCTCCTTTGCAGCGCCCTCGGCGCGATTGCTCCGCTGCGTGCTCGCCCCGCCCACAAAGAGTCGCGCACAAGCGTAGATCTCTCGTCGCTCGCGCTCGTGCAGACGAGCTTGCGATCCGTCGAGCGGCGCGTGTCGCCAGCGACGACGTGGTACATCGCCGGTCTCTGGGGCCTCGCATCGCTATTCGCCAGCGGGTGCTGCGTCCTCACATATGCGCGAATGCGGCACGCGCGGCGATCGTGGCCGATGGTGGACCTCCACGGCCATCGTGTGCGTCTGTCGCCAGGCCTTGGGCCGATCGTGATCGGCATCGCCAGACCGGAGATCATCGTGCCGCGGTGGGTGCTCTTGCGGTCGGAAGACGAGCAACGCGTCGTCGTGAGTCACGAGGCATCACACGTGGACGCGGGCGACCCAATCGTACTCGCGGCGACCTGCGCACTCGTTGCCATCATGCCCTGGAACCCCGCGCTCTGGATCATGCTGGCGCGGATGCGGCTCGCGATCGAGGTCGACTGCGACGCGCGCGTCCTTGGCGAAGGCGTGTCCTCACGATCCTACGGCTCCTTGCTCATCGACGTCGCAGAGCGCTCGACACGCGTGCGCTTCGCCGCGACCGCGCTCGCCGACGACTCATCTCACCTTCATCAACGGATTCTCGCCATGCAACCCCGTCGATTCACTCGCCCGATCCTTCGCGGCGCAAGCGCCGCGTTCCTCGGACTCGCTGCTCTCCTCGCTGCGTGCGAGGCCAAGATGCCCACGGCGACCGAAATTCAACAAATGGATGCGGGCACCGCGGAGCGGAGTGCCAAGGCGTTAGGCATGGTCAAGACCGACTCGGCTCTCGCTTGGTGGGTCGACGGCGTCGCAACGACGGAAAGGGCAGCGAAAGCCATCCCCGAGGACAGCCTTGCGCGCGTCGAAGTGGATAAGGCGGACGGTCGCGGGCGCATCTATCTGTACACGAAGGGCAATCGGACGGTGCAATTCGCGAAGAAGGTCGACAGCGTTCAGCTCAACCGAGGTGAGGCAGAACGTTCGGAGGCGCAGCTTCGAGAGATGCGGGCGGCGGCGGGACGCGAGGGGGCGCCAATTCTGATCATCGATGGCGTGCGGTCAGATCCCTCCGTGCTCAAGACGATCGACCGTGCGCGCATCGACAACGTCGACGTTCTCAAGGGCGAGTTGGCGAAGAGCCTGTACGGCGCCGACGCGGCTAACGGCGTGATCGTCGTGAGAACCAAGGCCGCCGAGAAGCGTTAGGCGAGTTACATCGAGCGATCATCGACATTGTGTTGCGCGAGCATCCAGCCGTGTTGCTCGTCGAGGCCGAGGATCGTGAATGCGTCATCGCGCCGCACATGTTCGAGACTGCGAAAATGTTTCAGATGATGCACATCATCCAGGAGCAGCAGATACGGGCGTGTTCCCATCGTTTCGCGGACGGTCGTGAACTCGAGCCAGCCCGTGCCGCCCGCCGAGTCGAGCACGATGAGCGGTTTCTCATCGCGGACGGGCAGCAGGCTCTTGGCAAGAAGCCCTTCGCCTCGATAGCGCAATCGGCGGTCGATCGCGAAGATGAGAGGGCGCCAAAGTCCCCGCGGTGCGCCAGAGAGACCGAGCCTCAACTCGCGCGTGTAGAAACCGACGGGATCCTCGACGTCGTCGATGAACACGTCCGGATAGCACTGGTGTCGCCGAATGCACTCATCGCGCTCGATGAACTCGATGCCCGTGCGCAGCTCCAACGTGTGTCCCCACACCGGCGTCACGCCGGGAAATGGGCGGAGATTGCGCTTGGCGCGACGCCAATTCTTCCAGCCGGCCTCGATGGTCACGAAGCTTTTCGGCGGCGCATCATGCGGGAACGATTCGGCGACGAATCGGGTTGATCCTAGCCCCTCGTGTGTTCCCGTCTCGACCACATGTGCGATCTTATTGCAGATGATTGCATCGCGAAGGAGCAAGCGGAGCTCGGCGCTGTCGTGCATCGAGACCGACATGAGCGCGTACTCTCGATAGGGCTTCATCGTGAGAGGCAACCTAACGCTGTCGATCGATCGAACAAGGTACGAATGAAAATCAGCGACGATGAATGACGAGCTCCAGGAGATCGGGCCGCGCGTAGTGGCCGGCGACGTCGCGTTGCGAGCGTCGTCCCGTGACGGGGAGAGTGGCGACTCATGGCTCGCTGCCGACGCTGCGAGCGGAGCAGCCGCGCACGCGACGTGACTGTACTGGCGATGGGGGCGTCTTTAGATGCCCCCTTCCCTTTCTCCGCCGAGCCCATGGCCGCGAGCCCGAAGATCTGCCCCACTTGTACCGTCGAGTACCCGGAGACCGAGCGGTTCTGCCCGAAGGACGGCACGGCGCTGGTCTGGCAAAGCGGCGTGAGGACGGATCTTGTCGGCTCGGTGATTGCCGAGCGTTATCATGTGCTAAAGCTGCTCGGCGCCGGTGGCATGGGTCGTGTGTACCTCGCCGAGCACGTCAAGATGGGCCGCCAGTGCGCAATCAAGGTCCTCCATCCTGCCATGGCTGGCGACGCCGACGCCATCGGTCGTTTCAATCGCGAGGCTGCGAGTGCCAGCCGCATCGATCATCCGAATGTCGCCGCGATCTACGACTTTGGTGAGACGCCGGATGGGCTGCTCTACCTGGCGATGCAGTACATCGAAGGCCAGCCGCTCACACACATTCTGCACTCGAACGGCGCGCTCCCGCCGTTAAGGGTCTGCGAAATCATTCGGCAAGCGGCGGAGGGACTCCACGCCGCACACGCCCTGGGGATCGTCCACCGCGATCTCAAGCCAGACAACATCATGGTCAGTGCTGGCGCGGACGGCAGCGACACCGTGAAGGTCGTGGACTTCGGCATCGCGAAGTCAACTGGCGACAGTGGTCACGGAGTAACACGCACGGGTATCGTCGTCGGCACGCCGCAATACATGAGTCCCGAGCAGCTCTCCGGCGCGCCCATCGATGGACGCAGCGATCTGTACTCGCTCGCGCTCGTCACCTTCAACATGCTCACCGGCGATCTGCCCTTTCCCGAGGCGTCGACGGGAACTTTGGTGGTGATGCGACTCACGCAGCCGCCACGATCGATGGCGGAGGTGCGTCCGGACGTGGCCTGGCCTAACGAGTTGCAAGCGGTGATGACGAAGGCGCTCGAGCGCGAAGCGGGTCTCAGGTACGCATCGACTCGGGATTTCGCGCACGCGCTGCATGCGGCGGTCGCACTCATGCCAGGCCGCGTGGCGACGGCAAAGCGCACGCGCGCGATCCAAATGACAACGGTGAGCGATGCGTCGACGAAGATCGCCAGTCCCGCGACGATCCCCGCGGGGACAGTCTCCGAGCAGAACACGCGACGGCAGTGGCGCTCGACGTGGGCGCTCGCGTCCACCGTCGCCGTGATCGTCGTCGCGATCGCTGTGGGAGGCCGCGGAATGATCCGGCGAGCGCGGGCAAACGCTGCGCTCGAGCAGGGAATCGCCGCCTATCGCGAGGGACGAAATGACGTCGCGCGCGCTCGTTTTGCCGTCGCGAGTGAGAGCGCGCCAAACAATCCACTGCCGCACGTCTACCTGTCACGTCTTGCTCGCGAGACCAGTAACCTAACGATGGCCAGCGACGAAGCGGTCAAGGCCGTTCGGCTCGGCCGCAACAACGGCCCGGCGCTGCGCGAGCTGGCGACGACGCTCTACGCGATGCAGAACTTCAATGGTGCACGCGCCTTCTACACGCGAGCGATCGCCGCGGACCCGGCGGACCGCACCTCGCAGGGCTATCTCGGTTGTTCGTTGATCCAACTCGGTCGGGCTGAGGAGGGACGGCGGTGGATTCAACGCGCCGGGAGCGGTACGTGGTCGTCCTGCGCGACGACGGCCAGCTCCGTCGCGGCGCGCATCCAGTAATTCGAAGCGATCACGCAAACAAAGTGGGCCCGGCAACTTGCCCGGGCCCACTCTTCACGCACTCCCAACAAGCGTTCTACGGCTGCGTGACGAAGCCGAAATCGTTGCCGTTATATGACATGTCGGATGCCAGCGACGGCACGACGATCTTGTACCCCTTGCCGAGCGGGCACATCTCGCCGCTTACGGGACCAGTCTGGGTCCACATGGGCAGCGTCATGACGCACACGGTATAAGTACCAGAGCTCAAGCCGCTGAACGAATACAAGCCGCCATCGACGCTCAGAACGGATTGGCTCACGGGGCCCGTCAGCTGCACCGTCCAACCGACAAGACCTTCTTCGTCGGAGCTCATCATGCCGTTTTCGTCGAGATCGAAATACAGGGCGCCACTGATCGTGGCGTGGCCGACCGACGGCGGAGGACAGTTCTTGCTCCCTTGCTGCGTTGGATCGGCGCGATTGGCGAGACCAGTGTCCGAGGGATTTCCTCGCGCTTTGACAATACACTGTTTGTCGTCGCCGCTGGACGTCTGAGCGTTCGTCACGCGGGCGGCAAATAACGACATCGCCAATGCCAGGACGACTCTCGAGCCGCGCATTGTGCACTCCTGATTGTGACGGGGATAACACGGGAGGGAAACTACGAGTACACACTCGTGTTTTGCGCAGGCGCGGACTATAACCCACGTCACGTTGTACGGATTCGATCAATTCCTGAACGGTGATTCGGTGCGCGGTCAAATCGCCTACGTGTGGCGATGCGCCGATGGGAGGCGCAAAGTGAACGAACTGCCCATGCCGACCCGGCTCTCGACCGTGATCTCCCCGCCGAGCGCTTCCGCAATCTTCTGACTGATGGCGAGTCCGATTCCCGTCCCTTCGGCAGCAGTTGGATCGAAGCGCGTGAACTCCATGAACAGTACGGGGAGCTTGTCCTCGGGAATGCCGGGGCCCGTGTCGGATACAACGATGACAACTTGCTCACGATCCGCCTCGACGCCATCGCATTTCTCGACGTTGACGGCGATGTGCCCGCCGCTCGGCGTGTACTTGATCGCGTTCGAGACGAGATTGCCGACGACCTGCCGCAAACGTATCGGGTCGGTGTCGATGATCGGTGCGTCAGAGGCGAGCTTCAGTTCCAGCGCCAGGCCCTTCGCTTTCGCTTGTGGTACGAATGCATCCGCAACCTCGCGTACCTGTTCGCGAACGTCGGTTTTCTCGGGGTGAATCGGCAAGCGGCCAGACTCGGCGCGCGCGATGTCGAGCAGTTGGCCGATGAGCTCGAGGGCGTGACGAATCGATCGCCGCGCCTTCGCGATCGTCTCGCGTTGACGATCCTCGATCTGGCCGACGATCCCGTCCTCGAGGAGCGCGAGGTAGCCATCCGCGGCGCCAAGTGGGTTCTTCACGTCGTGTGTAAAGCCGCGAAGCAATCGACCCCGGCTCTCCGTCACGCGCTCGAGCTGCGATCGACGCTGCTCCGCCATGTGCCGGGCGGCGTGCTCGCTCTCGAGCAACTGCTCGCGCTCGCGCGCACTCGCGCGGAGGCTCCTCTCGCTCTCGTCCAGGCGTAGCGCTTGGGCGCGCACGCGGCTCTCGAGCCGCGCGACGAGGAACGTCGCCCCCAGTCCGAGCAGGACGAGCGCCGCGGTGATGACGGCGATCGCTTGCTCGGTATCATTGATGTCGGCTCGACGTGCATTCGCGGCGCTGTCGATCGTCGCGCCAAGACTGTCGGCGGTGGTCTGAATGACCGTGAACCGCCGGCGCTGTTCGTCGAGCATCGCCGCGGATTCGGTACCGCCGCTCGAGATGAGGGAATCGAGACCCTGATCCAGAAGTTGGATCTTGATCGCAGCACCGGCGAGCCGCGTCGATCCAGGCGCATCCAATCGTCGCGCATCCGCGAGCAGTGCCTGCTCCGCTTTCCTGCGGCTCGTGCGCGACTCGGCGAATAGGCGCTCGGACTCCTCGTCCCTGGCAAGCAGGTATCCGCGACGCTGCGAAGACTCGCGCGCGATCGCGAGCTGAATCTGGGCAATTCGCAGTCGGGCTGGGTCGGCGACGTCGTTGATCTCGTTGCGAAGCCGCTCGATGCGTCGTTCGCTCACGCGTGGAAGCAGGATCGCGAGCGCGAGCGAGAGAACCACGACGATCACCGGCAGTCGAGTACCCCGAGCTCGCCGCAACTGGTCGCGTTCTTTTGACGAGAGCGCTTCGCTTGTCGATGCGAGCACTTCGGACGCAGAGGAACCGCCGTTAATTGGAGCACCCATAGCTATCCCTCAATCTTGCTCAGTGCATGCCAAGATTGGGCGGCGGCGTCATCACGAGTGGCACTTGCTAGTCGACGCTGCTATCTGCACTCTGACCCACCCGAACCCATCGTACGAGCCCTCTATGCATTCCCGAGCCTTTCATGCCGCGCTCGCTTCGCTTGCGCTCACCGCCGCGCCCGGCGTGCGAGCGCAGCGGCCGGCGCTCTCGACTGCGGTCCGACCCTTTGTCGCCATCGATTCAACGATCGTCGCACTGATGCACGCGCGCGTGATCGACGGAACAGGCGCGCCAGCACGCGCCGATCAGACCCTCGTGATCCGCGACGGTTCCATTGCGGCACTCGGTGATTCGCGAGCGGTCACACCGCCAACCGGCGCTCAGGTCATCGACCTAACGGGAAAGACGGTAATGCCCGGTTTGGTGATGGTACACGAGCACCTCTTCTATCCAACTGGGCCCGGCGTCTATGCGAACCTCGCCGAGAGCTTCACCCGGCTTTATCTCGCGGGTGGAGTTACGTCGATGCGCACCGGTGGGAACATGAACGGCTATACGGACATCGGCATCAAGCGCGACATCGATGCAGGTAGAAAGCCGGGGCCTTGGCTCGACGCAACCGGGCCATATCTCGAGGGACCGGGACTCGGGCTCGATCAGGTTCACGAGCTCACCGGACCGGACGACGCACGGCGCATGGTGAATTTCTGGGCGGATGCCGGCGCGACGTCATTCAAGGCGTATATGCACATCACGCGCGCCGAGCTCGGCGCGGCGATCGAAGAGGCGCACAAACGCGGTCTGAAGGTCACCGGGCATCTGTGCTCGGTGACGTATCGGGAAGCGGCGTCGCTGGGTATCGACAATCTCGAGCACGGCTTCTTCGCGTCCACGGATTTTGTGAGCGACAAGAAGCCTGACGAGTGTCCAGGGCAGGCAGCGGGACAGGCAGCCGTCGCCGCCGTCGATCCGAAGGGCGAGGCAGCGCGTGCTCTGATCGCCGACCTCGTTAGGCGACACGTGGCATTGACGTCGACGCTCACCGTCTTCGAGACCTTCGTTCCAGGACGGCCTGTGCCTCCGGGGCTGGAGATGCTCGAACCGCAGCTGCGCGCGCAGTTCGAGCAGCGACACGCGGCGACCGCGAACAACACACGCTCACCGTATCCAGCGCTCTTCGGCACGGGAGCTGCGTTGGAACTCGCCTTCGCTCGGGCCGGCGGCCTACTGATCACCGGCACCGATCCGACCGGTGGCGGCGGCGTCATTCCGGGATACTCCAACGAGCGCGCGCTGGAGCTTCTCGTGGAGAGCGGCTTCACACCGCTCGAAGCGATCAAGATTGGAACGCTCAACGGAGCGACGTTTCTCGGGCGTAGCGACAAGGTTGGCTCCATCACGTTAGGCAAGCAAGCTGACCTCGTTGTGGTAACGGGCGATCCTTCCACGCGCATCAGCGACGTGCGGAACGTCGAGATCGTCTTCAAGCAAGGCGTCGGATACGACCCGGCGAAGTTGAGAGATTCGGTGAAAGGGAGAGTGGGGCTGTTCTAGAGGATTGGCCTAAAGCTCTCCTGCAACCCGCTTCCCTCTCGTCGCAGGCCGGACCAGATTGCGAGATATCTCGGACGGCAAGGCGTCATGCGTGTGCTCGGCAGATTGTGCGTGGCGGCCGCTGTCGCCGTGGTCGCGGCGGACTGTGCGGGCCGCGCGCCCGCCTCTGGCCCGGGCCTCGACCGCAATCTGCTCGTGCAGGACCAATTCGCTGATCGGGGCTTCCACACCGCTTACGACGTGATCGAGGCGATGCGCTCGAACTGGCTGTCGAGTCGCGGACCCAACAGCTTCCAGACGCCGAGCCAAGTGCAAGTCTACCTGGATGGAGTGCACATGGGCGGCGTCGAGACGCTGCGCACCATCGACTTGCGTCCGGTAACGTACATCCGCTTCTTCGATGGCATCGCCGCGACGGCGCGTTGGGGCCTCGATCACGGCGCTGGCGCCATCTACGTGTCGACGCACCCGCTCAGCGAGATGGTCGGATCGTCGTCGCCGGTCGCCGATACGATTCGGGCGGGCCGAGGTAGCTTGGCTCTACACTACCGGCGTCAATGACCAGTTTCTCGAGCACAACGCCGGGATCGATACGCCAGAACTTGAGCACGTGCTCACCCGCACGCGTGAGGACGTGTCGCGTCGACGACAGGCGGATGTTGTCCGCCACAGCCTGCTCCCAGGAGCGATTCGAGCTGTCGGCGAGAATGTTCACGACCTGCGACGCTTCGTCATCGAAGGAAATGGCATAGCGCAGGCCGTTCGGCGAACCGTACACGTTCAACGAGGGCGCGATATACGCCTTTACATCGACAGTGCCGCTGTCGAACAGGAACACGCGGTACTCGAGTCGCGGCGAAGCGAGGCTGAGGGATTCACTCGGCGCGTCCACTGGCGTCGCCGTCATCCCGGAGAGAGTCCGGCCAAAATCCGGAATGCGGAGCCAGCTCAGGGATGGTGCATTGACGGCGGCCGTGTAGTGCTCGGCTTCCATCGAGACGTAGCCGTTGCCCTCGACGAATCCCACGACATGGTCCCGCTTCGGTGCCGCGCGATTCTCGACCGGCGCCGTGACTACCAGGAGCTGGTCCGTGGTGCTCTGGATCGCGATCGACACGTCGCGGACGCCAATCGGCGCCTCCTGCCAGTCGACGGACACCCATACGCGTTGCTGCTGCCTAACGGTGCCCTGCTGCGGCTCGATTCTCACCCACGACGGCAGCGTTTTGATCGAGAACCCAAATGGGGTCTGCCCAAGATTGTAAATGTCGATGTAATGCGACTGTTCCTGGAAGTTGTCGAACGTTGGCAGGATTCCAGCGCGCGGCTTGCCCGTACGCGGCGATCCCGGCACTTCGGGCGGCAATGAGCCTTCGACGTCGACGCCCATCTTTGCCTGAATCGGGAGGTGAATCTCGTCGACGCGCGGCATTACGTCCCGCGGCGGCTCCTGCCAATACGTGTAGCCAATATGCGTCTGGTCCATCATGTGCGACCACTTGCCATTGGCAAGCGTCGTGTTGAAGTAGTTCGAAAGATCCGCGTCGCGCTGAAAGAGCTCGCGCGTCCGGGCAGCGAGATCGTTGGTGGCAGCACGACCCTCGCGTGCGTCGCGTCGATTCGTGGCGGCGGCTAAGTACAAGCGGTTCAGATTGGCCGCAGCGAGAATCGGGTGCAGAACGAGCTCGTAATACGCGTCGTGATACTCTGGCGCCAGCGACCGACCGACGACTTCGGCTTGTGATTCGAGGGTGTCGTAGGCCGCGACGACGCGCTCGGCCTCTCGATAGTTGTACAAGTTGTATGTGGCCGTGTCGAGCAGTTCCGGCTTGCAACGCTCCGCGAACTGGAGTGATCTCGTAATGAGCTCGCCGATGGCCGCCCCTCGTGTCGCTCCGAACTGCTGGCTGGCCCATGCGCTCGTATATGCGGGGAGCCGCGCGGCAGGAATGGCGTCCGGGTCCCACGCAAAGTCGAGAAAGAACTGAATCGGGAACTCCATCGGCTTGAGATCGCCGACATTCACGATCCAGATGCGGTCGGCGCCGGAGCGGTACGCCCGGTTCATCTGCTCCCAGACGCGCGCGATCGCATTCGTGTTGATCCATTTGTAATTGCGCGGGCCGCCGACGTAATCGAAATGGTAGTAGACACCAAAGCCGCCTGGCCGGCTGCGATCGTTGGCGTTAGGCAGCCGGCGAATGTTGCCCCAGTTGTCGTCCGAGAAGAGGAGCGTCACGTCATCGGGGACACGCATGCCGTTGTCGTAGTAGTCCTGCACCTCCTTGTAGAGGGCCCAGAGCTGCGGTGTGGCGGAGGCAGGCTTGTGGGTGACGTCGGCAATGATCTTACGCTGATCGCTGACGATGCGCTCGAGCAACGCGATGTTGCTCCCGTTCGTCATCGGGAGGTCGCCGTCGCCGCGCATGCCGATCGTGACGATATTCTCGCGCGTGCCCATGCGCGCGATGCCCGCGCGCCAGAACGCGCGCAGCGTGGAGTCGTTCTGCTCGTAATTCCATGGCCCCTGACCGTACCGGTGCCATTCCTGTTGCGCACGTGTCATTGGCTCGTGATGCGACGTGCCCATCACCACGCCGTACTCGTCCGCGAGTTTGGCGTTCAAGGAATCATCGTCCGCGAATGCGTTCCCCCACATCGCCGGCCAGAGATAGTTGCCCTTCAACCGAAGGATCAGCTCGAAGACGTGCTCATAGACGTGATGATTGATCCCGCCAAATTTCTCTCGCGACCAACCGCTGAATGCCGGGGCCTCGTCGTTGATGAAGATCCCTCGATATTTGACTTTCGGCTCACCGACGATCAGGCGCTCGGCCTTCACGACGACGGTCGCTGCGTGGCGTACGGGAACGTCGGCCCACCAGTACCAGGGCGAGACGCCAATCTCCCGTGAGAGATCATAGATGCCATAGATCGTCCCGCGCTTGTCACTGCCGGCGATCACTAACGCGCGCTCGACATTTGGAAATGGGCGATCGATGACCTCGCGGTCATACGTCTCCCACCGACCGCGCAGCGCTGCTGCATCGATCTTGCCGTCACGGACGAGTTGATCGACCCAACGCGACTTGCCGAGCGTGCCGATGAGCACGATCGTGCCGCGGGGCTCCTTCGTGAGCTCCGGGTTCGCGCCGGAAACTCGCTGGACGTCGCTTTGCAGGTCCGCCGCAGCGCGTCTGACGCCGGCCCAGTCGGAATCACTGACGACGAGCGTTGTCGAATGGCCAGCCTTCGAGAGAACAAAGTCTTTCGGCGGTAGCTGCTGAACTGCTCGACCGCTCGTGACAAGAAGAAGCGCGAACGCCGCGCGATGCCTCATGGCGCCACGTCGATCGTTGTCTGTCCGCGAATATCCGCCGACGACGCGCCGATGAGGATACGCACTGGCTCGCGTTCGACCGTCCACTGCTGCGTCGCCTCGTTCCAGTACGCGAGCGACGAGATCGCCAGCGGCAGCGTGATGGTCCGCTTCTCACCGGCCGCGAGGCGCACGCGGGTGTAAGCGCGTAGATCCTTCAGCGGCCGTAGCACGGCGTGCCCGCTGTGCTCGACGTACACCTGCACGACCTCGTCCCCTGCGCGCGTGCCCGTGTTCGCGACATCCACACTCACCGTGATCGTATCACGTGCCGACGCGTGCGCGCGATCCGCGCGAACGTCGGAGTAGGCGAAGGTCGTGTAACTGAGTCCCTGGCCGAAGGGATACAACGGCGTCCCGGTGAAGAAGCGGTAGGTGCGTCCCGCCATGCGATAATCATCGAACGCCGGCAGATCGTTAACAGACTTATAAAATGTGACTGGTAGCCGCCCCGCGGGATTGTAGTCGCCGAACAGCACGTCGGCGATGGCGGTGCCGCCAGCCTGACCCGGGTACCACGCCTCGAGAATTGCGGGTACGTGCTCCTGTGCCCAGTTCACCGCGAGCGCGCTGCCGTTCATCAGCACGAGCACGGTGGGCTTACCTAACGACGCGATGCGCTCGAGCAGGTGCTCTTGAGGTGCCGGGAGATCGAGCTGCGTCCGATCGCCGCCGCGGAAGCCGGGGATCTGGATCGGCATCTCTTCCCCTTCCAAACGCGCGGTGAGTCCGAGCACCAGCACGACCGCGTCGGCCTGCGCAGCCACGTTCACCGCTTCACTCTCGAGTGAATCCGTCGGCGCCGCCCACAGGAGCTGCAGCTGCGCTTCGCCGTATGACTCCTCCCCATCGACGCGCAGCGTATACTCGCGTCCCGCCTCGAGGCGAATCGGCTCGCTTTGCGCCTGACGAGGATCGGGAAACTCGCCATCGTGTGTCGGATAGACCGATCGCACGATGAGGCTGTCGTTCAGCCACATCTGAAACTTCACCGTGCCGATGAGCCCGAGCCGGTACATTCCGGAGACCGCGGGCCGGATTGCGCCGGTCCAGCGCACGCCGAAGTTATCGGGATCCATGTCGGCGCGCGGCGCGCTCTCTTTCCAATCGGAGTTGAGCGTGCTGTCGACAGCGCTGAACAGCGACGTGCCGGCAAAATCCCGCGACGCGTAGTAGTCGACATGGAGACCGGCCTTCCCGGCCGGCGTGTGCAGTACCGCCGCGGGCACGAGCTCGTACAGCGGAAAATTGTCGGCGAGATCCGATCCGCGAGCGTACAGGACATGTGTGTGCGCCACGACCGCTTCACGCACGCCGCGCAATGGTGTCACCGGGTCCGCGGGAATGCCATTGTAGTTGCCCAGCAACACGCGCCACTGGTCGGCGTTCGGCCCGATGACAGCGATCGTCCCGAGATCCTTTCGGAGCGGCAAGGTGTTGCGGTCGTTCTTGAGCAAAACGATTGATTCGTCCGCGATTGTGCGGGCGAGCACGCGATGGTCGGGCGAATCTACATTGTTGAATGGAATGCTCGCCCAGCGCACGTGCACTGGATCATCGAACATGCCGAGCTTGAATCGGGCGAGAAAGAGACGGGTGACGGATGTATCGATCTGGGCCTCCGTAATGAAGCCATGCGCCACGGCGTCCACCAGATTCGGATAGACGCGGCCGCAATCCAGATCCGTCCCGGTACTTATGCCTAACGCGGCGGCCTCCGCGGCCGTCGCGACGACTTTGTGGCGCAGATAGATGTCGTCGATGGCGCCGCAATCGGAAACGATATAACCAGGGAACTTCCACTCCGTGCGCAGGATGTCCCTGATCAACTTGTCATTCGCGCACGCCGGCCTTCCGTCGATCGAGTTGTACGCGCACATGAGTGAATAGGCCCCGCCAACGCGAATGCCCATCTCGAAGTGCGGCAGATACGATTCGCGAAGGTCTCGATCGCTCACCACGGCATCGAACGTATGCCGATCCGGCTCGGGGCCGCTGTGAACGGCATAGTGCTTCACCGTCGCGATCGTCTTGAAATACTTCGGATCGTCGCCCTGCAGCCCGCGGATGAACTGCACCGCGAGATGACCCGTGAGAAATGGATCCTCGCCATACGTCTCCTGGCCGCGTCCCCAGCGCGGATCCCGGAAGAGGTTGATGTTTGGCGACCAGAACGTGAGGCCTTGGTAGCGCTGATGGCTGTCGTGACGAATCGCTTCGTGGTATTTGGCGCGTGCCTCGTCCGAGATGACGGTAGCCATCTGGAACATCGCACTGTCGTCCCACATCGCGGCGAGACCGATCGCCTGCGGAAACGACGTCGCCAGACCCGAACGCGCGACCCCGTGCAGCGCTTCGTTCCACCAGTTGTATTCCGGAACGCCGAGCCGTGGAATGGCCGGCGCCACATCCTTCATCTGTAGCACTTTCTCCTGGAGCGTCATGCGCGACACGAGGTCGCGTGCGCGCTGCTCGAACGAAAGAGACTCGTTGAGGTACGCAGGTCGTTCCTGCGCACCGAGCAACGCCGCAAAGACGAAGGAAGCGACCAGAGCCTGCGCGAGCATGGTCATTGGTGGCTGGTGATTGTGCTTGGTGTGTGTGACCGATCACCAACAACCACCAAGCACGGACAACTACGACACCGGATGATGCTGCGGGTCCCAGCGTTGAATGGCGGTCGCGACGCCCTCGAGATGCTTCCGCATTCGGTCGACCGCGACTCCATCCTGCCGTTGCTCCAGCGCCGCGAAGATCGATAGATGCTCCTTATGGTCGCGCTTTCGCGAACCAAAGATGCCGAGGATGAGTCGCTGCTCATCGGTGAAGAGATCCTGCATCACGTCGAGCACTTGCGCGATGACCGCATTGCCTGACGCCGATGCGATCTGCCGGTGAAACGCCATGTTTACAGAGTTCAAGACAGCGTCGTTGTCGAGGTTCTCTCCGGCGGTCTTCAACAGCCGGCGCATCTCGTCGAAGTCCTCGACCGTCGCGTTCCGGGTCGCCAATGCCACCGATTGCATCTCGATCGGCGTTCGTGCCTGGATGAGATCGAGGAGCAGCTTCTTCGTCACCTTTCCACCGTAGTCGCTCACGACCATCAGCACGTCCTGCGTGCGCGTGACGTAGACGCCCGAGCCATGCCGGATCTCGACGACGCCCGTCGCCTCGAGCTTCTTGAGCGCCTCGCGAACGGTGGGATGGCCGACGCGAAAGCGACGCGCCATCTCCATGATCGTCGGCAATCGTTCGCCGAGCGTGTAATCACCGGCGTTGATCGACGAGCGAATCTCGCCGGCGAGGCGGTCGACCAGACTCTCACGAGAGACAGGTTTCAAGCCATGCTTCATCGCGTCACCTCGGATTAGTTCGATGAACCGCGTCCTGCGACGTCGAGGATGGCGCGACTCCTGCCGGATCGACCGTCAAGGCAATCGACTGCAGGTCAACCGAGCTGCCGCCGACCATGATCTGGAATTGCCCGGGCTCGACCACGCGCTTCATGTTCGCGCCGTGATACGAAAGGTGCTCGTTCCCAATCGCGAACGTCACCGTGCGAGTTTCTCCCGGCGCGAGCGTGATGCGCTCGAATCCGCGGAGCTCCTTCAGCGGACGCGTTGCCGTACTGACCTCGTCGCGAATGTACATCTGCACGACCTCGTCGCCGCTCCGCGTTCCGGTGTTGCGGACGTCCACCATCACCGACGTGCGACCCGTTGGGAGCATGTGGCTCGACGTTAGGCGGAGATTGGAATAAGCGAACGTCGTGTACGAGAGGCCGAATCCAAATGGAAAGAGCGGCGCAATCGAATCGAGGACGTACCCGCGACGGGCCGTCGGCTTGTAGTTGTAGAACACCGGCAGTTGGCCGACGCCCCGCGCCACCGTGACGGGCAGCTTCCCCCCCGGATCGACGTCGCCGAACAACACGTCCGCAACGGCCGTCCCCGTCTCTTGCCCGAGGTACCAGCCTTCGAGAATGGCGGGAATCTTCGGAACGAGATTCGGAATCGATGCCGGACGGCCGTTGATCAATACCAGGACGACCGGCTTCCCGGTCGCCGCGATCTGCAGGGCAAGCGACTCCTGCTCGCCGGGTAGCCCCAGCGACGCACGATCACCCAGATGATCGTCCGCGTACGCTTCGCGTGCCGTTTGTTCGTTGTCTCCAAGGACGAGTATTACGAGATCGCTTCGCCGTGCGAGCGCGACCGCTTCGGCGATGCGGCGGGCGTTCGATGCCGAATCGGGCACGACGACACGGTCCGCGCCATTCCGGAATTTCGAGCGCGCTCCGCCGATGTGCGGTTGCGGATCCTTCGTAAACACTGAATCCTCGGTAATGCGAACGCCTTCGGCGTACTCGACCACGCCCGAACCGAATCTCGCCGTAAGACCGTCGAGAATGCTGACGAGATGTGATGGGACGCCTGCATACCCACCGAGCAGAACTTCGCCGGCGTGTGGACCGATCAGCGCAACATGCGAATATGCGCCCGTGCGCACCGGCAGCAGACTGTTGTCGTTCTTGAGCAGGATGATTGCCTGCCGCGCTGCCTCGAGTGCGAGCGGTCGCGTGCTCTCGGCGCCGGAAATGCGCTCCGCCGCGGCGACGTCGACGAACGGAGTGTCGAACAGACCGAGCTGGAACTTCGCGCGCAGGAGGCGGCGCACCGCGGCGTCGATGGCCTGAACTGGAATCTGTTTACGCTGTACTTGCTCGACGAGCGTGGGATACGTCGCCGGATCCGGCAGCTCGATATCGACGGTCGCGTCGAGCGCGCGACGCGCCGCTTCAACTGAATCGGTCGCGACGTGATGTCGCTCGATCAACTGGTCGATGGCGAACCAGTCGGAGACGATGGTGCCGTCGAATCCCCATTCGCCACGAAGCACGTCGTGCAGCAGCCACCGATTGGCGTGCGACGGGATGCCATCGACCTCGTTATACGAGGGCATCACGCTGCGCGCGCCTGCCTGTTTTATGGCAGCCTCGAACGGATAGAGAAATACGTCACGCAGCGTACGCTCACCGATTGACGCGGGTCCGACATTGGTCCCCGATTCCGGCTGACTATGCCCAGTCATGTGCTTGAGCGTCGCCAACACATGCTGCGGCCCGATCATCGAGTCGGTTCCCTGAAATCCGCGCACGGCGGCGACGCCCATGCGTGCGACGAGGAACGGATCTTCTCCATACGTCTCCTCGAACCGGCCCCACCGCGGCTCGCGCGCGACGTCGACGACGGGAGCGAGCACCTGACCCACGCCACGCGCACGCGCTTCCGCGGCGGCCGCGCTGAAGACGCGCTGCACCAGATCGTCGTTCCAGGTGCTCGCGAGGGCGATGGCCTGGGGAAAGCTCGTCGCGCCGGCCGCTTCGAGGCCATGCAACGCTTCCTCGTTGAACAACACGGGAATGCCGAGGCGTGTGCTGTCGCGCACCCACCGCTGAATGGCGTTGACGAATTCCGCTTCGCTCCGTGCATCGTGTCCGTCCTGCGGCCGCTCGATGCGGCCGATGCCGATACGGAACCACTTCGGCGCCGTCGCTGAGGTAAAGCGCCCGTTCGCGTCGGTGATGAGTTTTTTCTGATCCCAGAGGCAGAGCATCTGCGCCACCTTCTCCTCGAGCGTCATCCGCGACAGCACGTCGTTTATCCGACGCTCGATAGGCAGTCTGGGATCCCGGTATGCAGGCTGCTGTGCGCGCGCTGGACTACCGAGCAGCAGAGCGCAGAGGGCGGTGCGCAGAGCGCTAGCGAGTCGCATGCGCCCTCGTGGCCGCCATCGCCGCCGCAATCACAGTATCGAACGCGGGCTTTGGCAGTCCGCGCCGATCGAACAGCAGGGGATAGTTCACTCGCCCTCGCACGGGAAAGTTGTTCAACCACGAATCACCATCGTCGACGCCCCAAAACGTCAGCCTCGTGATCACGTTGCGATGGGCGAGATACACGCGTACCAGCTCGCCATAGCGTCGCGCGAGCGCTGACTCCACCGAATCGGGAAGGCCGCCCCGATACGGATCGGGCGCCCCTGTCCGCATCAACTGCTGCTCGATTGCTTCGGTGCGCTGCCCACGATTACTGGGCAGTACGTCGACGTCGAGCTCCGTGACCATCAACTTCACGCCCGTCGCCGCGAGATCGACGATCGCCGTGTCGATCGCACCAGCGGTTGGCCAGTCCAGCTTCTGATGCTCCTGCAGTCCGATCGCGGTGATCGGCACTCCCTCGGCGCGCAACGAGGTCACGAGCCTAACGATTCCCGCCCGCTTCGCCGAGTCCTCGACGCCAAAATCGTTGTAGTGCAGCTCGGCCGACAGATCCGCCTCGTGCGCGAAGCGAAATGCCAGTGCAATGTACTCGGGTCCGATGATCTCGAGCCACGGGGACCGTCGCAGCGAGCCGTCCTCGCTCACCGCCTCGTTCACCACGTCCCAGCCGCGAATCCTCCCCTTGTATCGGCCAACCACCGTGGCGATGTGCGCACGCATTCGCGCGATGAGAGTATCGCGCGAAACGCGACCGCCGGCGGCGTCCTGGAACACCCAAGCTGGCGTCTGGTTGTGCCACACCAGCGTGTGACCGATGATCGCGTCGCCAGACCGCTCGCCAAGCGCGACGTAGCGATCCGCCGCGTCGAAGGTGAACTGCCCTTGATGGGGTTCGACCAACGCCCACTTCAGCACGTTCTCCGGCGAAATCGTGTTGAATTGTCGCGCGATGATCGCGTCGCCAACGCTATCCGTGCCGGCGATCTGCCTGCCGTTGATTGCCGCGCCGACGAGAAATGACGTCGCGAACGCATCCTTGAGGGTCATTCGGGATGGCGCGGGACCGGCCGGCCTACGCGCACAGCCGACGGCGATCGCCACGAGGGCGATCACCGCCGCAGACGTCGATGAAAACTTCATAACCGCTGGCAGCCGTCCACCATCCTGCTCAGTACCCTGGATTCTGCGGGTACTTCGGGCCGACGACGACGCCGTCGATCTGCGACTGCGGAATCGGCCGCAGAATGTGCTTGGCAGCGACATTGGGGGCCGCGTGCGGATTGTACGCCTTCACGCGCCCCAGAAAGTAGTTGACTCCCGGCCGCGTGATGTCGTACCACCGCGTGAACTCGCCCGCGAGCTCGCGCTCACGCTCCTCCATGACGTAATCGAGGGTCATCTGCCCCGGCGTCACATCGTAATCGGCCTTGTGCGCGGGGCTCGCCGCGCGTCGATGCAGCACCGTTATCATCGCGGCCGCATCCGCTTGATCGCCTAACGCAACATCAGCCTCGGCCGCGACGAGATACATCTCGGCGAGACGAATGATCACCTGTACCTTGCCGCCCTGCTGCGCCGTCAGATTGGCGCGGAGGTTGTCCTGGAACTTCTTGAGCGACGGATAGCGCTGCCAGTTGAAGTAGCCGTCGTTCGCATTGTTGCGATCGCCGCAGTAGCCCGTGGTCGTGAAATCGGCTGCGGGATTGTCGATCTGCTGCGCGGGGCACGGCGTCAGGATCTGATACGCCTTGGTTTGTCGAGTTGCCGTCGGCACCCCGTACTGGTAGTAAACCGCTGCCGTATCGCCGGCGTTTTCCGTCGCACCGCTCGTGCACGCCGGGCAATTCGTCGTCGCGTTATGCACACCGTTGACGGTCGCGACCCACACCGTCTGGAAGGTGCCGTCGAAGCGCGTGTCGAGGATGTCGCTCGCGCCCGGCGTGCCGATCCACTTGTTCCAGATCGAGAGCTCGTACGGCGTCGGCATCATGCGACGGAACGGCCGGCCGTTGTTCAGATCGCGCGGCGTACCGACCCAGATGCCGTTGTTGTCGTACTGGCCCAGAAATACCAGGTGCAGGTAGTTGTATTCGTTGTCGGCGTCGTATTGCGTGAGATCGTACGAGAACTGCACGGTGAAAATGAATTCCTTGTGGTTCTGCTGATAGCCGGTGTTCTCGCAGTAGCCAGTGCGTCCGGGATCGGCCGTCCGTTGCACGCACCAGAGATCGGCGAACACTGGCTCGAGGCTGTACGTGCCGGAGTTGATCACGGCTTTCGCGTCGGCGAGCGCTTGTTGAAAGTCCGTCTGCTGGTTAGGCGAATCCGCGCGATACGCACGTGTCAGGTAGACCTGCGCCCGCAGTGCCTGCGCCGCCCCCTTTGTCGCACGGCCGTAGTCCGTCTGCGACACGGGAAGCAGCGTCATCGCCGTATCGAGATCGGCGATGATCAGCCGGTACACCTTCGCCGCCGAGTCGCGCACAGCACTCGCGACCACGCCCTTATTCTCGTGCACGTTCAGCGTCGCGTCGCCGAACTGGCGCACGAGGGTGAAGTAGTTGAGCGCGCGCAGGAAGTGCGCTTCGCCTAACAAACTGTTCTTGATCGTCGGCGGAATGCCCGTCGTTGCGGGCCCACGATCGAGCGCAGCATTGAGCGTGTTGATGGCTTGATACGCCGGGTTCCAGGTGTTGGCGAGCGGCGCAACGGTGGAATTCATCCCGCCGCCATAGCTATCGAAGTCCTTGTTGTTGGAGCCGGACTGATCGGCGGCCATCCAGGTGTCGGTTCCAACCTGTTGCAACGAGAGGAGCTGTTCGCGGCCGTAGTATCCGCGCAGCTGAGAGTAGGCGGAGACGATCGCAGAATTGAGACCGTCGGGCGTGGAGTAGTACTGACTGCTCACGCCGGTGATCAACTTCTCGTCGAGGTTGGTGCAGCCGATCGCCGCGGCCACGAGCCCCAACGTCACAGTGGAAAGCAGAATGTGCTTCATGTGTCAGTCTCTTGGCTCAGTGAGTGGCGGATCAGAACACGACGTTGGTACCGAGGAGCAGCGTGCGTAACGTGGGCACTGCTCCGCCAACCTCCGGGTCGATGCCGATGTAGTCGGAGTGGATGTAAGGGTCCTGCGCTGTGGCGTAGATCCGGAGACTCTGTAGGCCGACGTGGTTCGCGAGACGCTGACTGATGGTGTATCCACCAGTGATGTTGCGGATACGCCAGTGCGAACCGTTGACGTACAGTCGAGTGGAGGCGTACAGGCGATCGACACCACCGGTCGTCGGCGCCGGGTTCTTGTTCGTCGGGTTCGTCGGCGTCCAGTAATCCAGATCCGCGACATTGTTGAAGCGGCCGAAGTAGCTGCGCGGCGTTCCGTCTCGGAACAGGTAGTTCCATTTCCAGGTCAGTAAACCCGAAAGGTCGAATCCGTGGAACGTGAATCGGTTCGACCAGCTGGCTGTCCAGCCGGGATAACTGTCGCCGATGAACGTGCGATCGTTCGCGTCGATCTTGCCATCGCCGTTGATGTCGGCCACGCGCGGGTCGCCAACTTTGAACGTACTGCCGTTGGCGTTGAACTTCTTCATGAGCACAGTGTCCGCGTACTGCCAGACGCCGATGTACTTCCAGTCGTAGAACACTTGCCGGCTCACATCGAGACATGTCCCGTTCGCGAAGGCCGTCGGATTGCACAGACTGATCGGGCGTCCGACGAACCAGACGTTGCCAACGTCCTGCGTCGCGCCACTCGCGAGCGCCGTGATCTCGTTCTTGTTCGTCGCCCAGTTGACGTCCATTGTCCAGGTCACGCCGCGCCAGTTCTGCAGGTTCGTCGTCGAGAGACCGAGCTCCAGTCCCTTGTTCCGCGTCGATCCGATGTTCTGCAGCGTCGACGTGAAGCCCGACGTCGCTGGCAGAAGGCGGGTGAGCAGCAGGTCGTGCGTATCCATCCGGTACGCGTCGATGCTGCCGGTCACGCGATTGTCGAATAATCCGTACTCGACGCCGAGATCGGCCTGCGTCGTCTTCTCCCACCCGAGGTCGGGGTTGGGAATGGATCCGGGCATGTAGCCCCGCACCCGCGTCGTTCCGAACGTATAGAGCCGTGACGCGAGCGTCCCCTCGGTCGAATACGGATTGATCGCCGTGTTGCCCGTGTTGCCGACGCTGCCGCGCACCTTGAGTGCGCTCAGCCACGGCACGTGTCGCATGAACGCTTCGTCACCGGCTTGCCATGCCAGGCCGACGGATGGGAAGTACGCCCACTTGTGCCCCGGTGCGAGACGGCTCGATCCGTCGGCGCGCTCGGTGACCGACACCGTGTAGCGATCGAGCAAAGTGTAGTTCAGACGCCCCATGTACGACTGCAACGCCCACTCTGAAATGAGACTTCGCTCATTGCCCGCCGTACCCGAACCCAGGTCGTACCAGAGCTGCGTCGGATACGGCAAGTTCGTGGCATAGAGTGAGTCTTTCGTGAACTTGTCGTGCTGAATGCTGTACAAGCCCGTGAGGTCGAACTGATGCATCCCGCGATACCGCTTGTTGAGGTGCAGGATGTTGTCGAGCGTATACGTGAAGTCGGCCTGATCGAACTGGCCGGCTTGCGGCGGCTGTCCCTGGTTGCTGCTGTTCGCGCCGAGATTCGCGCAGGTGCCGTGCGTCCACGGTCCGTTGAAGCAGCCATCGGTGAGCGCGGTATAGTCCGGTCCGAAGTTCATGCGATAACTGAGGCCGTCCGCGATCTGATACTCGGCGAATGCGGCGCCGAACACGCGATTGACGAGCTGTTGACGCACCACCGACTGCGCCTCGAGCACGGGATTGATGTTGAGCGGATCATCATCGGGTCGCGGATCCAGCAGGCCGGCCGAGTCGGGATTCGTGTAGTTGGTCGCCCGGCCCAGCGGCGTCATCGCGAGCGCATATCCATACGCGGCACCGCCCTCGCCCTGGTCCGTCAGAATCCGCGACAGGTTCGTCGTGAGGCCGAGCCGCAGCCGGTTTCCCGAATGATCAATCGACGCGAATGCCGAGCCGCGATTGTAACCCTGCCCCGGGATCACCCCGACCTGGTCGAAGTAATTCCCGTTCACGGAAAAGCGCGTGTCGCCGCTTAGTCCGTTGACACCTGCCTGCACACTTCGCTGAGCTCCGTTGCGCAGCACCGCACGCTGCCAGTCGGTGGAGATGTTGCCGTTGATCGCGGAGAGCTGCTTGGCGGTGAACAGCTTCGCAAGGCTTGTGTCCTGTCCATTCGCCGACGCCGCGTCCTTCATATACGCGACATATTGCTGGAGGTTCATCATCGGAATCAGCCGCAGCGGATCTTGCGAGCCGTAGTACGCATCGACGCTGTACGTCGAGTGCAGACGGCCGTCGTTCACACCCTTCTTCGTCGTTACGAGAATGACGCCATTCGAACCTCGGCTGCCGTAGATCGCCGTCGCGGCTGCATCCTTCAACACTTCGATCGACTCGATCGTCGACGGGTTGAAGTCCTGAATGCCGCCGCCTAACGGCACGCCGTCCACGACGTACAACGGCTCATTGGATGCCGTGAGCGAGCGCACGCCGCGGACGCGCACATTCATCGGCGCACCCGGCTCGTTGCTCGACGCGACGATCTCGACGCCCGCGACGCGCCCCTGCAACGCCTTCATCGGGTCGGCGGTCGGGATGTCGTGCAGCTTCTCCGCCGTCACCGTCGACACAGCGCCGGTTACGGTCCGGCGCTCCTGCTCACCGTAACCGACGACCACGACAGGACTGAGCTGCGTCGGCGTGAGCGTTAACGCGACGGTGGCCGTCTCGCCGGCGGCGACGGTGACGGTCGTCGTCGCGAGACCGTACCCGAGGCTTCGCGCCTGGAGCGTGTGCGTGCCGGCAGGCACATTAGCGATCGTGAATCGGCCGGCGGTGTCCGTCGTTGCTCCGCGCGCGAGCGCGCTGATGGAGATCTGGATTCCACCGAGTGGTCGTCCGTCGACCGAGCTCACTTGCCCAGCGACGGCGCCGACTGCTTGCGCGGCGGCCGTCGCGCCCATGGCAAAGAGCATGAGAACCGCGAATAATATCCGGCGTCCCATCAGTCGTACCTCCGAAAGCGTGATAGCGTGGAACGGAGAGACAGCGGTGCGAACGCGTACGGCCGCGAGCTTTTGTGCGTCGAGGGTTCCGCTACTCGACGGAAAATTGATAAGATGACACGGTGACACGATTCTATGATCACCGTCTTGGCTGTCAAGACGTCCACCCCTTCCGGAGGAGCCATGCGGACCACCGCCACGTGCCTTTTCGCGGTCCTGACTCTGGCCACGGCCACCGTCGCACGCGGTCAGACTGCGGCGTCAGCCAGTGCCGCCGGCAGCCTTCGCATGCCGCGCATTTTTGCGACTGGGATGGTACTTCAGCGGAGCCAGCCGATCGGCCTCTGGGGTTGGAGCGCAGCCGGTCGCGAAATCGTCGCGCGCCTTGGGTCCACCTCGACGCGAACGCAGGCTGACGCGCGTGGAGCGTGGTCGCTCGAGCTGCCCGCACGCCGAGCCGGCGGCCCGTTTCAGCTCGTTGTTCGAAGCGGCAGCGACTCCATCGTCTTTTCCGACGTGTTGGTCGGCGACGTCTGGGTCGCGTCCGGGCAGTCGAATATGGAATTCGAGGTGCGGTCCGCGTCGAATGCGACGGAGGCGATTGCCGCGGCAAATGACTCCTCGATCCGCGAATTCAAGATTCCGAACTCATGGGCCAATGCACCGGAGGCCGACCTCGCCGGCGGCCGCTGGCTGCCGGCCGATCGCGCGCACGTCGCCGACTTCAGTGCCGTCGCTTATTTCTTCGTTAGGCACCTCCGCCCAACCGTCGACGTCCCCATCGGGATCATCAACTCCACATGGGGCGGGAGTAACATCGAAACCTGGATCTCGCGCTCGGCGCAACATCTCACCGACAGTGCGTGGTCGGCCCTTCAGCAGGGTGAGGCGGCGCACGATCGGGCCGTCCGCGACTCCTTACGCGCGAAAGTCGGTCTCATGCTCCCGGAAATTGACTCCGGCCTGGTTGAAGGCAGCGCCCGCTGGGCTTCTCCCTCACTCGACGACCGGCTCTGGGCCGATATTCGAGTGCCTGCTTACTGGGAGAGTCAGGGCTACCCCAGCCTCGACGGCACCGCCTGGTATCGCACCACATTCACGTTGGATTCGAGCGACGTCGCGAAGAACATAACGCTCACGGCTGCCGCCATCGATGATGACGACATCACCTGGGTAAATGGCGTGGAGGTCGGACGAACAACCGGCTACAACGTGCCGAGACACTATCACATTCCGTCAACGGTGGTGCATCCGGGGCCTAACGAGATCGCGATTCGCGTGGCGGACGGTGGCGGCGGCGGCGGAATCAATGGCGCGATCTGGCTCGACGTAGCTGGTAGCGCGCCGCGATCCCTCGCTGGCACCTGGAAGTTCCGCGTCGGACGCGTGGTGCTCGGCACCGACGGACAGCGGATCAACAAGATCCCGTCCGTTCTCTACAACAAGATGGTCTATCCAATCCTCCCGTACGCGATCAAGGGCGTGATCTGGTACCAAGGTGAATCGAACGCGAACAACGCGCAACAAGCCACTGCTTATCGAGGGCAGTTCGCAACGCTCGTCGAGAGTTGGCGCCGCGCATGGAACGGTGGACGCGAAGCATTTCCTTTCCTCTGGGTTCAGTTGCCAGGATACGGCCGGCCGGACAGCGTTCCGCAACTGCATCCGGCGTGGCCGCTACAGCGCGAGTCGATGGACGCGGCGCTCACGCTGCCGCACACGGGCCGCGCGATCGCCATCGATCTCGGCGAGGCCGACGACATTCATCCGAAAAACAAGGAGGATGTCGGTGCGCGGCTCGCGCTCGTCGGCCGAAGAGTGGCGTACGGCGAGCGCGTCGATGCCTCGGGCCCTCTGTATCGCGGCTTCGTGCTCCGCGGCGACACTGCCGTCATTTCCTTCGCAAGCGTCGGCGGACTACGAGTGCACGGTGATTCACTTGGCGGATTCGCCGTCGCCGGCGCAGACAGACAATTCGTGTGGGCGTCGGCGCGTGTCGTCGGTGATCGCGTGTACGTATGGAGCGACCGTGTGAGAGTGCCCGCGGCCATTCGTTACGCATGGGCCAACAATCCGGATCGCGCCAATCTCTACGGAGCGAATGGCCTTCCCGCCGCGCCCTTCCGATCGGACCGGTGGTGAGTGGTTGGTGATTGGTGGTTGTGATTGGTGGTTGGTGATTGGTGATTCGGATGGGCCGGCGAGCAAAGCTCGCCGGCTTTCCTTTTCCACCAGCTACCAACCACCAGCTACCGACCACCAGCTACCGATCACCAGCCACGCCAAGTCCCGTCATCAGTCGAAGCAGCGCGTCCTGTGTCGCCGCTTCGCGCGGGACTTCGGCGACGATCTGCCCTTGACGCATGACGAGTATGCGGTGCGACAATGCGATCACCTCCGGCAACTCGCTCGAAATCAGCAACACCGCAGCTCCACGTGCAGCGAGGTCGTGAATGAGGCCGTGAATCTCCGCCTTTGCGCCGACATCGACTCCGCGCGTTGGCTCATCGAGGATGAGCACTCTCGCATTGGCTGCCAGCCAGCGCGCCAGCACGATCTTCTGCTGGTTCCCACCAGAAAGCCCGCCGACCAGTGCGTCGAGCGCCGAGGCGCGAATCCGTAGCTTCGTTGCGTAGGCCTCGCCGACGGCGCGCTCGTCGGCGCGCCGAACGATCCACAGGCGCGACAGCCGCTCGAGCATCGGCAACGACGTATTGTGCAGGCCGGTTTCGACGAGCACGAGTCCCTGACGCTTTCGATCCTCCGGTACGAGCCCAAGGCCGAGCCGGATGGCATCCTTCGGTTCGCGAATGTTCGCGAGAGCGCCATCGATGGCGATCGTACCGGA
The DNA here is from genome assembly GCA_036496605.1 of Gemmatimonadaceae bacterium. NCBI lineage: Bacteria > Pseudomonadati > Gemmatimonadota > Gemmatimonadia > Gemmatimonadales > Gemmatimonadaceae > Gemmatimonadaceae bacterium. The sequence goes on from DASXKV010000030.1 coordinate 107,774, forward strand.
TGTCGGCGCATCGAGGCCGAAGAGCGTCTGCGCAAGCTCCGATCGACCAGCGCCAACGAGTCCCGCCACGCCGACGATCTCACCCTCGTGCAGGGTGAGGCTCACGTCGCGAAATTTCCCGGCGACCGTCAGGCGTTCCGCGCGCAGCAGCTCCCTGCCCCGCGCCTTCTCGACGCTCGTCGGCAGGTACTCGCTCACCGCGCGACCGATCATGAGCCGGACGAGCTCCGCTTCCGGAAGCTCGCTCGCGGGGCGCGTCGCGACGTGCTGCCCGTCGCGCAGCACGCTGACGGTATCGCAGAGCCGGTAAATCTCCGGCATGCGATGCGAGACGTAGATGCAAGTCACGCCACGCTGCCCAAGCTGCGCGATCAATGCATAGAGCCGGTCGGCGTCCGCCTGGCTGAGGCTACTCGTCGGCTCGTCGAACACGATGACTCTCGCGCCGCCGCAGACCGCGGTCGCGATCTGCACGAGCTGTTGTTGCGCGATCGTCAACTCCCGCATCGGCGCGCGAACGTCCACCTCCGCGCCGATCTCGTCGAGCATCTCGCCCGCGCGCCGTTCCATCGCCTCGCGGTCCACGACACCGCGTCGCCGTGGCAATGCACCGAGCAGCAGATTCTCCGCGACGCTGAGATTCTCGCAGAAAGCGAGCTCCTGATGCACCATTCCCACGCCCGCTTGCAGGGCGTCGCGCGGCGAGTCAAAGCTCGCCTCACGGCCATGGACGAACAGCCTCCCGCTGTCGGGGCGATGGATGCCCGCGAGGATCTTGCCTAACGTACTCTTGCCCGCACCATTCTCGCCGCAGAGCGCGTGACACGACCCCTCGCCCACCTCGAGCGTGACCTCGCTCAGCGCCTGAACGCCGAGAAAGCGCTTCGTGATCTGTTCAAAACGAATGGCGGTAGTCATCGACCGAATAGCGCTGCCTGCTCAGCAGGGTAACTGCGCCGTTTACATCTTGAGATACTTCTGATCCACATTCGTAAATCCCCACGCCTGAAGCTGACGCGCCCATTCTCCCAGATTCGCCTTCGTGACGCGCACCAGCTCCATCGGAATGACCTGCGGCACGTCCTTCTTGAAGTGCACCTTGTCGACGATCGTCTGCACGCCCACGGAGCCCCACTTGTACACCGACTGCGCGAGCAGCACGGGCACCACGCCGCGGTCGACGTACGCCAACTCAGCCGGGAGCGCATCGACCGACGCGACCTTGAGCTTCGCGAAGTTCGCGTCGGTCAGGAGCGACTGCGCGAACAACGGCCAGCCGCCGACGAATGCCCACCCCTGAATGTCGGGATAGGCATTGTCGACGCGCACGACCTCGGCCGTCGCGTCCTGTGCCGTCTCCACGTGATTGAACACACCCAAGAGGCGCATGCCGGGATGCTTCGCCGCTTCTTCCTTCGCGCCCTGCACGCGCCGCTGGAGATTCGGCGCGTTCTGATTGCCGGCGAGAATCGCGAAGTTCCCTTTGCCGTTCATGACTGTCACGAGCTCGGCCATGGTTTGTTGGCCGGTCTTCACATCATCCACGCCGTAGTACGAGAAGCGCTTCGACTGCGGCGCATCGCTGTCGAACGTCATCACCTGAACGCCGCGATCGACGGCGTCGTTGATGACGCCCGTGACCTTCCCCGCGTCCGAGCATGAGATGAGAATGGCGTCCACGCCGTCGTTCACCGCCTGTTGAATGCGCTGCGCCTGCACCTGCGCATCCTCATCCGGCGGCGTCAGCCACAGAATCTCGATCTTCATGTGATTCTTCTCGCCGAGCTCCTTCGCGGTTGCCTCCGCGCCCGTACGCGCTGCGAGGAATACCGGGTTCGTGGAGCTCTTCGCGATCATTGCAATGCGCAGGGTACTGTCGTTATGCGCCGCCCCCCCAGGCGCGCGCGCTACGCCCGCCTGGGATGTATCCGACGTACTCTCCTTCTGACCGCACGCGAGCGCGGCTGTCGCGACAAGAGTTATCAGTGCTGCATTTCGAAGACGCATTCGTTCCTCTCTCTGATTTGTCTTTCGACGTTCACGTGACACTCGCCGCGCGACTCAACCGGCGTGCGGTAACACCAGCGCTCCAGCGATCGACCACGACGGCGACGATGATCGCGCAGCCGATGACGATCCACTCGTAGTTCTGATCGAAATGCAGCGTGCGAATCGATTGGCGGATCAACACGATGAGCACGGCGCCCAGCGTGGCGCCGATCGCGCTGCCCTTTCCCCCGATCAGACTCGCGCCGCCGACGACCGCCGACGCGATCACGTACAGCTCATACCCCTGCCCATCGCCCGACGACGCCGAGCCATAAAAGCTCGCCCCGAGAAATGCCGCGAGCCCCGCGGTCAACCCCGACACGGCGAACACGCCAAGCTGAATCCTCCCGAGCGCCAGACCGGCAAACCGGCTCGCCTCGATATTGCCGCCGAACGCAAAGATGTGGCGCCCCATCACGGTGCGTGTGAGATAGAACCAGCCAAGGATCGTGAGCACGATCATAACGAGCATCGGCACCGGGTAAAGCCCGCCGCTCAGACCGAGCGAGGCCTTCGTCACCGACGTCACCTGCAACGGAACGAGGATGCTTTCTGCCTTCGTTGCCACGAATGCGACTCCGCGAAGAACCCACATCGTGCCGAGCGTGATGATGAATGGATGTACGCGAAGGCCGACGACGAGCAATCCATTCAGCAGCCCGCACAACAGCCCGACGCCCACGCTCGCGACGAGCCCCACCACTACCATCGTCGGCGAGCTCGCGGGTCCCAGCGCTCGCAGCGCCAAGGCCATGCTTACGCCTGCAAGTGCGTAGATCGACCCGACGGACAGATCGATGCCGCCCGAAATGATCACGATTGTTGCGCCGATCGCCATGATGGCGAAAAAGCTCGCGTCGGTCGCGACCTGGATAAGCGTATTCGAATTCAGGAAATTGTTAATCGTCGCGCCGGTCAACCGATCCGCATGACTCCCGGCGAGCGCCGTCAGCGCAACGACGAGCAGCGTGACCACGATGATCAGTCCGGTCTCCTGCGACTCGAGAAACCGCCGGGTGAGGCTCCCCGCGGTCGTCATGGCCGATAACCCTCCCGGAACCGGGCATACGGGGCATCGTAGGCGCGGTGCGCCGCGATCGACGGAACGTCGGGGCTTCGCCGCGCAATGGTCACGTGCGCGGCCGCCGCGAGATCGGGATACGCACCCACGCCGACAGCAGCAAGCAGCGCGGCGCCGTACGCAGGCCCTTCCTCGCGATTGACGGTCGCTACCGGCACGCCGAGCACCTCGGCCTGCAGCTGGCGCACGAACGGGCTCCGTGCACCGCCACCGGTGAGCAACAACACATCGGGCTGGATACCTAACGACTGAAGGATGGATAGGGAGTCGCGCAAGCCGAAGCAGACACCCTCCAGGACAGCACGCGTCAGATGCGCGCGTGTGTGTGCCAGGCTCAACCCGAGAAAGGCACCGCGCGCGAGCGCGTTGCGATGCGGCGTTCGCTCCCCCTGCAAGTAGGGGAGAAAGGTGACACCCTCTGCGCCAGCTGATACAGTCGCCGCTTCATCGTTCAGACGTTGGTTGATCTGCGGATCGCCCGCCAGGTCACGCGCGAACTGATCGCGATACCAGGCGAACGCACCGCCGGCGCTCAGCACGACGCCCATCAAATACCATCGCTGCGGAGCGACGTGGCAGAACGTATGAGCGCGCAATCCCGGATCGACGCGCGGCTCCGCGGTCGGGGCGAGCAGCGTACCCGACGTGCCCCAACTCGCGACCATGTCACCAGGCGATATAACGCCGACGCCGGCGGCGCCGCACGCGTTATCCGCACCGCCGCCAACGACGGGTGTACCCACCGACAATCCAGTCGCCGCACTCCCCTCCTTGTGCACGCAGCCGAGGACCTCGGATGAGCCACCAACGCGCGGAACGATCGACTCATTCAACCCGACCGCGCGCAGAATCTCCGAGCTCCAACGCAGCCGTGCCGTATCGTACATGAGCGTCGCCGAAGCATCGGATGGCTCCGTGGCCAACTCGCCGGTGAGCCGATACCGGATGTAATCCTTGGCGAGCAGGACCTTCGCCAGCCGTGCGAACGCGGCGGGCTCCTGATTGCGCAGCCATAATACTTTAGGAAGTGTGAAACCCTCGAGCGCCGGATTCGCGGCGTGATCTCGTAACCGCTGTTCGCCGCCGATCCGCTGCTCGATCTCACGGCACTCGGCTGTGGTGCGGCCGTCGCACCAGAGCAGCGCGGGGCGAATCACGTCGCCCTTCGCATCCAGAAACACCGATGAGTGCATTTGACCGGATATTCCAACACCCGCAATGTGCGCTTTTGGACGACTCTCGCAGATCGAGCGAATCGATGCGACGCTTGCGCCCCACCACGCATCCGGATCCTGCTCGGCCCAACCCGGCCGCGGCGACGAGAGCGAGAGTGGCGTGGTCGCCGAAGCGACGACTTCCCCGTCCGTCGCGACGAGCAGTCCCTTCACGCCGCTCGTGCCGACGTCGAGTCCCAACAGGTAGTCGTCCGCCACTTACCGCACACCCATCAGCAGTTCCGTCGTGAGTTGATCGAGACGCTCGTACGCATATCCACGTGCGCGCAGCGAGTCGAGATCGAAGCGCTCGTCACGAATGGCACCGGCTTCCGCAGCACTGTAGCGCACGCGCTGACCCGTCGCCGCGCCGCGAGACCGCAGCTCTCCGAGCAAGCCCTGAATCTCGGCATCGGCGTTGAAGCGCGCGACCTTGTCTTTGAGAATCAGATACGTCCGCATACTGCCGGCGGCGAAGTCCCAGACGCCTTGCTCATCCTCGGTGCGGTACGCGTGACTGTCGAAGTGCCGCATACCTTGCCAGCGCGCATCCTCGAGCAGCTTCACGAGGAAGAAGGCACCCTTGATGTCCTCGCTCCCAAATCGGAGATCCTGATCGAAGCGACCCGGCTTCTGCGCATTGAGATCGATGTGGAAGAGCTTCCCCGCTTCGAGCGCCTGCGCCACGCCGTGGGCGAAATCGAGTCCCGCCATCTGATCGTGCGCCACCTCCGGATTCAGTCCCACCATCTCCGGATGATCGAGCGTGTAGATGAACGCGAGCATATGCCCGATCGTCGGCAGATAGATATCGCCGCGCGGCTCGTTAGGCTTCGGCTCGAGCGCGAAGTTGAGATCATACTTCTGGCCGCGCACGTACTCGCACAGAAAGTTGATCGCGTCCCGGAACCACTTCGTCGCTTCCTGCAGGTCCTTGCCAGCGTTGGTCTCCGATCCCTCGCGGCCACCCCAGAACACGTAGGTTCGCGCGCCGAGCTCGACACCGAGGTCGATCGCGCGCATCGTCTTCTGGAGTGCATAGCGCCTCACCTTCGCGTCGTTGCTCGTGAAGGCACCGTCGCGAAACACCGGATCGCCAAAGAGGTTCGTCGTCGCCATCGGGACGCGCATGCCGTGGTCCGCCAGCGCGCGCTTGAACTCGGCGACAATGCGATCGCGTTCCGACGCCGACGCATCGCGCGGCACGAGATCGTTGTCGTGCAGATTCACGCCGTATGCGCCGAGCCTGGCGAGTCGCTCGACGATTCGCGTCGGCGGGAGCGTGGCACGCACCGGATCGCCGAAGGGATCGCGTCCGACGTTGCCGACGGTCCAGAGTCCGAATGTGAAGTGATGCTCGGGATGGGGCGTGTACGCGTCGGAAGTGGTCATCGATCGGTCATGGTATTGCGTCGCATCGCGGCTTGTGCTCATCGCGCGGACACCGAATGGCCATGTAGTAGCTCAGCGTATGTGCCGGCGGCTCGACGCCGCTCGGCAAGGGTAGATGCGAGAACGTCTGAAAGTATTGCAATACCGCGTCGCGCCACCACCGGGCTTCGCGTTCCTGAATCCCCAGAAAGTCACGCGTCTGGTTGAATCGCTCCTCGTCGATCTTCCCGTCGAGCGATCGCCACTCGCGCTCCATCGCGCGCACCGTGTCGACACCCGCCTGATAGTGCAGTGCCAGCTCATCCCACAGCGTACGGCCCGATCGCAATCGCTCCGTCCAGCCCACGTGATGGAACCACAGCAGCAGAGAATCCGGCACGGTCGCGCGATCTGCATAACGATCCCGCACCCCGGCTGCATACTGTCCGACCGCGTTGCTCCCTTCGGCGGTGCGATCGAAGCCGATGCCCGCCGAATCGGCGCGATGATAGTACACGGGCGACCAATCCGCGCGAGCCAGTCGTACCCACGGGGCCGGGCCGTAGTGGTGGTTCGTCCCCATGATGTGCGCGAGCCCCAAGGGCGTCATGTAGTTCACGACCGCCTCGCGCGAGGCGAGCATCATGTGGGTGATCGTGCGCACCACGCTCGGGTCATTCGAGAACGTCAAGCGAACCCACTCGTCGGCGATCGACGCCGGCGTCAGCGTGTGATCCCACGCTAACCGTCCGAAGGCATACCAGTTGGTCTGATTGAACTCCGACCCAGTCCAGTTGCTGTCGCTGCCGATGTTCGAGACGCCGGCCATTCCCGTCTCGGTCTGTCCCTGCAAGGAACCGTCGATCACGCGCGCTACCGTCGAACCGGGACCGCGCACGTGCGTGTCTGCGTTCAACACTTCGCTGAACAACGGCGCGAGGTAGACGAGATGCGTGTCTTCGCCGAGGTACTCCTTGGTGATCTGGAATTCCATCATCTGCGCCGTCTTCGGCATCGCGCCGAACAGCGGATGAAACGGTTCCCTCGGCTGGAAATCGAGCGGCCCGTTCTTCGTCTGGAGCAGTACGTTCGATCGAAACTGACCGTCGAGCGGAGTGAACTCGTCGTAGGCTTGCTTCACCCGATCGGTCGGCACGGAATTGCTGTACACGAACGCGCGCCACATCACCACTCCATGGTGCGGCGCCAGCGCATCGGCGAGCATGTTGGCGCCGTCGGCGTGCGATCGATGGTAATCTTGCGGTCCGGGTTGACCCTCCGAGTTGGCCTTGACGAGGAACCCGCCGAAGTCCGGGATGTACCCATAGATCTCGTCGACTTTCGCGCGCCACCACGCACGAACGGCCGGATCGAGCGGGTCGGCCGTCGTGAGGCCGCCGATTTCGATCGGCGCGCTGAAGCGCGCGGTGAGGTACACCATGATGCCGTACGGCCGAAACACATTGGCCAACGCGGCGACTTTTGCGAGATACTCCGGCGTCAGAACCTTGGCGTTCGCATTGACGTTCGTGAGCACCGTTCCGTTGATCCCGATCGACGCGTTCGCGCGCGCATAATCGACGTACCGTCGCGAGGTGGCGGGAAGTGTCGACCAATCCCAGAGCGACCGTCCGGCGTACCCTCGCTCCACCGTCCCGTCGAGGTTGTCCCAATGATCGAGTATCCGGCGCCTGACGCGCGGCGCGCTCGTCATTGCAAGCTCGCTCATCGGTCGCTCCATCTGGAGCTCGCGAAGCAGGGCGAACGTACCGTACAGTACGCCGATCTCGGAATTCGCCGCCACGACGGTGACGCGCCGTCCCGCGAGGAGCGGCTGCCGGATAACGAACCCTTCCGCGCCTAACGCCGCGAGCTCGCTCGCCGGCACGAGGGCGCGGATGGTGGCAGAGCTCGCGAGCGTGCCGACGATGAGCCGCGCGCTCGATCGGGCCTGGCTCGAAATGACGAAATCTTCAGCCACGAGCGTCTCGAGACCGAACAGCTCTGAAACCACCACATCGAGCGTGGGCGATCGTCCCTCGACATCGACCGGCAGGAGTGACTCGCGATACTCACGCAAGCGCTCTGGATTCCGTACACGTCGATAGCGCAACCACAGCTCGTATCCCGAATCGCCACGCGCGCCGTGCACTGGAATCAACAGCGCGGCGACGAGACAAAGCGCGAACCGGCCGCGCCATGTCACCACGGAATCTTCGGTGCGCGATCGTCCTTCGGGTCAGCCCAACGCTCATTCGGAATCAGCGGCGTCCATCCCGGGCGCAGGGGATCCTGGTCGTACGGATAACTGCCGAGGCGTTTGAACAACTCGTGATACTGACCGAGCTTGTCGCGATCGAGCTTCACACCGAGTCCCGGCGTCGTCGGCACCGCGATCGATCCGCCGCAGTAGCACATGCGTCCACCGTCGATGACGTCGTCGACGAGATGGTGATAGTGCGCGTCGGCGGCGAATGTGAGGTTCGGAATCACCGCGCCGAGATGCAACATCGTCGCGAGTTGAATTCCCAGCTCGCCAGAGGAGTGCACGGCGACGCCGTACTGAAACGCCTCGCAGATGGCGGCGGCTTTCACGCATGGGCGAATCCCACCCCAGAACGTCGTATCGAGCAAGATCACATCGACGGCGGTGTGTAACACATTGGACGCGAGCTGCTCGAAGCCGACGACCACGGTGTTCGTCGCGAGCGGCATACGAACTTTCTCGCGCGTCCGTCGCATGCCGTGCATTCCGAACACGGGATCTTCCAGATAGTCGTTGTCGATATCTTCGATCGCGTGCGCAAAAGCAATCGCTTGCTCTGTGGACCACACGCCGTTCGGATCGAACCGAAAGCGGTCGCCGGGCAGCGACGCCGCGAGCGCACGATAGCACTCCAGCTCGTACGCGGGGCTGAACACGCCCCCTTTGAGCTTGTGTGTCGTGAATCCGTAACTGCGCTTGAGCTCCGTCGCGTCCTGTACGAGCTGGTCGATCGTGCGGACTTCGTTCTCACCGTCCGCGTTCGGATAGCGGAAGAACAGATACGACGCGAACGTCACCCGGTCGCGGAGTCGTCCGCCGAGGATGTCGCAGACGGGCACGCCCCACTTCTGACCAAGGATATCGAGGCACGCGAACTCGAGCGCCGCGAGCAGCTGCGTGCGATTGTTATACAGCGACGCCGTCGGATTGGCGATGAGAAAACGCATCTCTTCGATGCGCGCTGGATCGCGACCGAGCAAATAGGGCTTGAGTCCCTCGAACGCTGCGAGGGCGCTCTCGCCGCCGCCGCCCATCTCGCCCAGGCCAATCAGTCCATCGTCGGTCTCGATCTCGACGACCGTCCGAACGAAGCGACCCCAGTGGCAACCGTTTGCATGACGCAACGGCGCGGCCAGGGGCACGGCGACGGGCGTCGCCCGAATATCGATGATCTTCATCGCATGGAAGAACGGAGGACAGGCCGAGCCGCGACCTGATCAAGTCATATTATCACCACGATGTTCGCGCTCGCGGGACGGACTGTCAAGCGGAGCGATGAATCGCGTGGTTAGGTCCCCGAGCCGCTGGCTCCAGGTCCGTTTCTCGTCAGCACACGGATCAGCGCCAGCGCCACGACGTAGGCCAGTCCACAGAAGCGGAAGACCACCACGTAGCTCCCATGTGACGCGTCCAATAGCGCGCCGGTATACCGCTGGAAGAGCATCGACGCCATCGCGCCCACGAAACCGCCGATGCCGATCACCGACGCGACAGCGCCCGCGGGAAACGCATCGCCCACGCTCGTGAACAGATTGGCCGACCACCACTGATGCGCCGCGGCGGCGAGACTCACCAGCGCGACCGCGCCCCACAGCGACGCGGCATATGGTGCGAAGGTCGTGGGGAGGATGAGCACCGCGGCGACGAGCATTGCCGTCTGTCGCGCGCGACGTACGGACCACCTGCGCGCGATCAACGCGCTCGAGAACGCGCCTCCGGCCACCGAACCGACGTCCGCGAAGAGGTAGATCGCGATCAACGGCGCCGCGAGCGCCGACAATGTCACGTGCCACCGCGTATCGAGGAACTTGGGAAGCCAGAAGAGATAGAACAGCCATACCGGATCCGTCAGCGCCTTCCCGACGGCAAATGCCCACGTCTCGCGTCGGCCAAGGAGTGCGCGCCACGGAATGCGCTCGTCCTCCGAACCTTCGCCAAGCTGCGCGCGGGGCCCGGTGACTGGATCGTGATACAACCACAGCCAGCACGCGAGCCAGATGAAACCGAGCGCACCCGTCGCGATGAATGCGGCCTGCCATCCCCATCGCAGCGCGATCCATGGAACGACGAGCGGTGCGACGACCGCGCCGACATTGCTGCCCGCGTTGAACACGCCGACGGCGAATGCGCGCTCCCGTTTCGTAAACCACAACGAGACGGTCTTCACCGCACCCGGAAAATTCGCCGACTCGCCGAAACCGAGCATTGCGCGAGCAACGCCGAACGCGCCGACCGTGCGCGCCAGCGCGTGCGACATTGCCGCCAAACTCCACACGGCGATCGCCGCGGCGAATCCACGGCGCGCGCCTAACTGGTCGAGCGCGCGGCCGACGACGATCATCCCGGCGCCGTACGCGAGGCTGAACCACGACACGATCGCTCCGTACTGCGATTCGGTCCAGTGCAGATCGGCTTGCAGCGTCGGCGCGAGGATGCCGAGCACCTGGCGATCGATGTAGTTGATCGTGGTGGCGGCGAACAGCAGCGCGACCACCGTCCAGCGGTAGCCGCGGAGTTTAGACACCGCTAAAGATGCTGAAGCCGCCGTCGACGGCGATGACGGTACCGGTCACGAACGACGCCCCGTCGCTGCACAGCCACTGTACCGCTCCGAGCAGCTCCTCCGGGCGTCCGAACCGTCCCATCGGCGTCTGTCGCAACACCGCCTTCGCGCGCTCGGTGTAGCTCCCATCTTCGTTGATCAACACCGCGCGATTCTGCGTCGTCACGAAGAATCCGGGCGCGATCGCGTTGACACGAATCCCGTCGCCGTGCCGCCGCGCAATATCCACGGCCAGCCATCGTGTGAAGTTGTCGATGCCCGCCTTGGCGACGGAGTAACCCATCACACCGCTCAGTGCCTGCAAGGCAGCCATCGACGAGATATTCACGATGGCGCCCGAGCGTTGCTTGGCCATCTGCTCGCCGACAACCATCGTCGGGATCACCGTTCCGTGGAGGTTCAGCCGCAGCACCTCGTCGAAGGCGTCGAGCGGAATTGCGAAGACGCTAATCGTGTCGCTGCGGGCACGCGCGACATTTCCGCCGGCGGCGTTCACGAGAATGTCGACCCCGCCCCATACGCCGACGAGCCGCTCGGTGGCCGTACGCAGCTGATCGGGATCGAGCACGTCGGCGACGAGTGCCATTGCTTCCGCCCCCTCGCGCGCGATGACGCCAGCTTCACGCTCCGCGGCGTCGCACCGCCGACCGATGATCGCCACCCGCGCACCCGCGCGCGCGAGCCCGCGCGCGATCGCGCTCCCGAGCACACCATACCCGCCGGTGATCGCAGCCACACGTCCGCGAATGTCGAACGACGGCGATGAGGACCCAGTCATGTGTCGAGATGCCATGATTGACTTCGAACCAATCCGGCTCAAAGCTGAAGGCGAGCTTCGAGATATCGGCAAATTGCGTTCGTCGCAACGCCACACACGCAAACAGGAATCGTCGCAATGATCAATAGCCGTACGATATGTCTCGTCATCTTCCTCACAATTCCCGCTGTGGCATTCGGCCAGCAACCGAGCTCGCAGGCGAGAGACACGACGTCGCATCTCACGACGTGGACCGCTGCCGACGATCATGAGAACATGATGAAGCAGCTCGGCATCAGGGCGCTGCGGCCGGGGCCGAGCGGCAACGAGCGGGACCCGAATCACGCGAACTACGACGAGACGAAAGCGAATCCCTTCACGTCATTGCCGGACGCGCTGACGCTCGAGAACGGACAGAGGGTCACGACGCGCGCACTCTGGGCCAGGCGCCGCGCCGAGCTCGTCGAAGACTTCGAGCGCGAGGTCTACGGACGCGTTCCGAAGAACGTACCGAAGATCACGTGGCAGGTTGTCGCCACCGACACGGGCAGCATCGGTGGACGACGGGTCATCGGGAAGGAGCTTATGGGTCACGTGGACAACACGGCATTCCCTGCAATTGCCGTCGACATTCCGCTCGTCCTCGTGTTGCCGGCGGACGTGAAAGCGCCCGTTCCGCTGATGATCATGTTCCGGCCTGGCACTCTCGCACAGGCACTTGGTCGGCCCGCGCCGACAGGCACGCGACCCAATCCATTCTCTCCGCCACCGCCGTCGCCCGGCGACGATGCGCCGGCGACAGAGCAGTTGATCACGGATGGGTGGGGATTCGCACTGCTCAATCCAACGAGCGTGCAGGCCGACAACGGCGCGGGACTCACGCGCGGCATCATCGGTCTCGTGAACAAGGGCCAACCGCGCACGCCTGACGAGTGGGGAGCGCTGCGCGCGTGGGCCTGGGGCGCGTCGCGCGTACTCGATTACCTCGAGACGGATCGCGCTGTGAATGCCAAGCACGTTGGCATCTTAGGCGTCTCGCGGTATGGCAAGGGCGCCCTCGTCGCCATGGCGTTCGATACCAGGTTCGCAGCCGTGCTGATCGGATCCTCGGGCGAAGGCGGAGCGAAGCTGCACCGGCGCAACTGGGGCGAAGCCGTCGAAAGCCTCACCGGTACTGGCGAGTATCACTGGATGGCCGGCAATTTCCTCAAGTACGGAGCATCCGAAGCCAGTTTCGGTAGCAAGACGCCTGACGACTTACCCGTCGACTCGCACGAGCTCCTCGCGCTCTGCGCGCCACGCCTCACCTTTGTGAGCTACGGCGTCCCCGAGAAAGGCGACGCGAAGTGGCTCGATCACCAGGGCAGCTTCATGGCTGCCGTCGCCGCGCAGCCCGTCTTTCGCCTGCTCGGCGCCCACGGGCTCGGCGTCCCCGATGATTACATGAATGCTAAGATGCCGCCCGTGAATGTCGGCCTGCTCGAGGGAGAGTTCGCCTGGCGCCAGCACGATGGCGGACACACGGACGCGCCGAATTGGAAATACTTCCTCTCCTGGGCCGATTTTCATTTCGCCCGACGTTACACGCCATCGCGTGGCGTCGGCGCACCGTCCGCGTCTGTTGCGCTGAGCGCCGCCGCGCAGCAGCCGCAACCCGCCGACAGACCCGCGCCGCGCACCGACTCGAACTCGATCTTGGCGCATCGACAGTTGCTGGCGAAGCGCAGCCAGGGCACGATCGACGTGTACTTCGAGGGCAACTCGATTACCCGCCGCTGGGGCGCGACCGATTATCCCCAGTTTCTCGCGAACTGGAAGGCCAATTTTTTCGGGTGGAACGCCGCGGACTTCGGTTGGGGCGGTGATCGCGTCGAGAACGTGCTCTGGCGTATCGAGAACGGCGAGCTGGATGGCGTCAACCCGAAAGTGATCGTCCTCCTCGCCGGCACGAACAACGTCGGTAAGGAGCCCGGCGGTGAGGGCGCAGTCGCCAACATCAGCCGCGGCATCAAAGCGCTCATCGAGCTCTGCCAGCGCAAGGCGCCTAACGCGACGATCATCCTCACCGGCATCTTCCCGCGGAGCGACAGCGCCGTGGTGCCCGAGATCGACCGCATCAACGAGAACATCTCGCACTTCGCCGACGGTCGCCGCGTGCGGTATGTCAACGTCAACGACAAACTCGCCGACAAGAACGGCAGGCTCTTCGACGGGATGACGGTCGACGGTCTTCACCCGACCATCCGCGGTTATCAAATCTGGGCCGACGCGCTGAAGCCGATCTTCACCGAGATCCTTGGCTCTCCGGCCTCGACGGATCGCGCGCCGTCTCCGACCGGTGATCCCAGTGCGCGGCGGCCGTGACCCGGCGCGTCGTCCGACCAGTCAACGCCGCGCCTCGGCCCCGTTAGGCAACGTGAACTGGAAGGTGGCGCCTCCCGTCGGATTGGTGCTCGCCCAGAGCCGGCCCCGATGGGATTCGATGATCGTGCGACTGATCGCCAGTCCCATCCCCGTACCCTTCGGCTTCGTCGAGAAAAACGCGTCGAAGATCCGATCAGCGTGCTCGCCCGGCAGTCCGATGCCGGAGTCCGCGACCACGATCAGAACGGCCTCCGAACCACTCCGCTGGGACATGATCGACATCTCTCCCGGTGCGCCCTTCATTGCCTCGATCGCGTTGAGCATCAGGTTGAGTAACACCTGCTGCAGCTGCACACGATCCCCGATGATCACAGGAAGCGCTGACTCCAGGTCGATACGGACAGATACCTCATGCGTCGTCGCCTCATTGTCGAGTAGTGCGACCATTTCGCGTACGAGCTCGTTCATGTCGACTGGGTCCTTGCGCTGCGCGCCTCTCGTGTACAGCGAGCGCACGCGATCGATGATTTCGCTGGCGCGCGTGACCTCGATGGACATTCGCGCCGCCGCCGCCCGCACTTCCTCGAGGTCGGGCACTGGGCGCTCGAGCCATCGCCGGCACGTGTCCGCGCTCACCTGAGCAGCCGTTATCGGCTGCTTTAGCTCGTGCGCGATCGAGGCGGCGAGCTCTCCCATCGTGAGAACGCGGCTCATGTACGCGAGCTCGGCTTGGGCCTGTCGTAATCGCTCGCGCTCCTCGTCCGCACGTTTACGCTCGGTGAGATCGAGCACGAAGGCGACGATCTCGTTAGGCGAATCGCCGAACGAGGCCCCTGCGACCAGCACCGGCACGCGGCTGCCGTCTCGCCGAAAGTACGCCTTCTCGAAGATGTCACAGCTTCCCGTCGCTCGGATCTGGTCCGCGGCCCGCTCGCTCGCCGCCCCGCACTCGGGCGGGGTCATCGCCCGCCAGCTCAGGCGCCCGGCGCTCACGTCCTCCCTCGTATAACCGAGCATTTCGAGGAACGCATCGTTCGCTTCGGTCAACCTACTCTCGCGATCCGAGAATACGATGCCGCCAATGTTCGAGTCGACCAGCCGCCGGATCTTCGCTTCGCGCTCGTGCAGCTCGCGATACAAAGTGAGCGTCTCCTCATGGTACTCTTCGCGCTCCGTTTCGGCTCGTCGGCGATCGTCCACGTCGACGCAGCTGCCGATGAATCCCCTGAAGGCGCCGTCCCGGGCAAGGTACGGCGTGCCCCGGTCGACGACCCAGCGGTAGACACCGTCGTGGCGGCGAAGCCGATACTCCATCTCGAAGCTCGCGCGCCGGTGAAAGTGGTCGAAATAGAACTCCACGCATCGTTTCACGTCGTCTGGATGCACACCCTCCGCCCATCCGTTGCCGATCTCGTGCTCCAGCGAATGTCCGGTGAACGCAAGCCACGTCTCGTTGAAGTAGTCGCAGAGGGCGTCGGTTCCCGACCGCCAGATCAACACTGGCGAGTGCTCTACCAGAGCGCGGTACTCGTCACCACTGAGAACACCACTATCGATCGCCCGATATGGCGTCGGGTCTATTCGCGTCGAGGCTATTTGACGCTCCGGATTCAGCGACATCTCGATCTCCGCCTGCTGGCTTCGATGACAATTGACGAATCTAGCTCTGCGGTTGCCGCTCGATAGACCGTGAAAGTCCGGACATATCGCCGAAGGCCGCGTTCACGTCACGCGGATCCATCCGCCTGCGAGATCGCGTCCTCGGATACGGGAAAAGCCGCTGGCACACGTGGTCGGTTCGATACACGTCGCGCACCACCGCCTAACGACCCGCCGGCTACGTCGTTCGGTGGCGAATCCCGGCTCGGCTGATGGTCATTCGGTCCAAATTGAGGATGTTCTCGAGGCATGGCTGCTCGTTCGAAGGTGGACGCGTTCCGAGCCACATGTTCGGCAAACGCGCAACCGTGGCTTCCCAGCCCACGGCGCGAGTCGCAAAAGAAAAAGCCCCTCCCACCGTATCGATGGGAGGGGCCGCTCGCCGCGTCAGCGCGGCGCTATCTGGAGCGCTCTCCTTCTCCCATGCGCAGAAACCCCCGGCCGAGAAGGCCAAGGGCACTGCTAAGGAGGAGGGTGCGCGCGTTATGCATCATGCGAACCTACTACGGAGTGCTTTGCTTGCGCTAGCGGGGAACTTCGCCAAGCTCGCGGTCCAGCTCGCGCATCGCTGCTTCGTAGTGCGGGTCGACCGGCGCACGTTCACCGAGCATCGAGCGGTTCTGCTTGCTTGGACCATTTACAAGTCTCGCGATCAGGCGGAATGCCCCCCACCCGACCAATGCGACGAACGCGAGCTTGAGGGCGAGAATCGCGATGCCAACCAGCGCGCCGAGGACTCCGAGTGCCGTCGCCAGCATCAGGATCGATACAGGAATTGCTAGCGCGAGCACAATTACGATTTTCAGGAAAGCCCAGAGAACTCTCATCGGTATTCCTCCAGGGAGCGTAGGAACCAACACTGATGCACTACGGAGCAGTGCCCTCGGAGATTCGCCGCCGCATCTTCCGCCCGCCCAGCCGGATGCGCAGTATCCCTCCGCTCGGCTGTTGGGCGGCAGTTGGCGCCCGCACCGAGTCGACGGAAAGCCGAGACCGTTCATTGCTCAAGAGGATCCAACTGATGCGTTCGAGGAGACGGTATTTGTTTCTTGGCGTCCTTTTCATCGGGTGCGCCACCGCATTCTCTCCCTCCCGTTCGACGGCGCAAACCCCGCCGCGTCCGTCGCAAGCAACGCAAGCGGGCCGCGGCGGACGCGCGGAGCGGTCACCGGATTATCCGGTTCGACCGCCGGTTCCCCCCGCGCAATACGCGCACGGCGAGCAGCTCTTCCGGAGCAACTGCAGCTTCTGTCACGGCTCGGATGCACGCGGCGGTGAAACCGGACCAAACCTGGTGCGCGACCAGGTTGTTCTCGCCGATCAAAACGGGGAGCTCATCGCGCCGATCGTGCAGACCGGCATTCCCGCCCGAGGCATGCCGAAGTTCACGTTGAGCGCCGCGGAGATCGCCGATATCGCCGCGTGGCTGCACAGCCAGCCGCTATCGGATCGTGGCGCGCCAAGCACGCTCGACATTCTCGTCGGGAACGCGAAGCAGGGCGAGGCGTACTTCAACGGCGCCGGCCGCTGCGTGCAATGTCACTCGGTGACCGGAGATCTCGCCGGTATCGGCGGTAAGTACGAGCCGAAGGAGATTCAGAACCTCATCGTCTCCGGTGGCGGCACAGGGTTTGGTCGCCGCTCACGCGGCGCGACGGCGCCCAAGGTCCCACGTCCGACGGTGACGGTGACCTTGCCCTCGGGCCAATCGGTGCAAGGAGATCTCGATCACATCTCCGCATTCGTCGTCGCACTACGCGAGGCAGACGGAACGTATCGCAGCTTCGCTCGACGCGACTCGATCCCGAAGGTCGTCGTCAACAACCCGCTCCAGTGGCACGTCGACATGCTCCCGAAATGGCGGGACGCCGATATCCACAATCTGACGGCGTACCTCGCGACCTTGAAGTAGGGCTTTACTGGCGTGATTGAGACAATGCACAACTTCTTCACTCATGACTCTCGCGCTCGACCGCGATCGTTAGGTGATCCGATGACGCGAATTGCAAAGCTCGTGCTGCTCTGTATTCCGTTCTGCGTCCCGTGCGGCCAGCTGGCGAGTCAAGGCCTCGACCCCGCCGTGTTGACGAAGCCGGCGACCGACGCCTGGCCGAGCTATGCAGGCGACTACTCGCAGCGTCGGTTCAGCACGTTGACGCAGATCGATACGAACAACGTCAAACATCTCAGCCTCGCCTGGGTGCGTCGCCTAACGGCCGGCGCCGGCGGCGGCGAAGGCGGTTTCTTCGGACCGCCGGCCGGCGGACCGACGATCACCGGCGGCGTCGCGGAGGATCCGGTCACCATTCCCGGTTCGACGAGCGGGTCGCCGCGCCTGTCCGGGTCGATTTTGCAGGTCAACGGAATCCTGTACGTCACTGCGCCCGACAACGCCTGGGCGATCGACGCGCGCGACGGCCACGTGCTGTGGCACTACTGGTGGAAGTCGCGCGGGGGGACGCACATCGGCAATCGCGGCATGGCCATGTACGGTGAGTGGCTCTACTTCGAGACGCCCGACGACTATCTGGTTTCACTCGAGGCGAAGACCGGTCAGGAGCGCTGGCACAAGGAGATCGCTGATTTCAGTCAACAGTATTTCTCGACGACGGCGCCGATGGTCATTGGCGACCACGTGCTCGTGGGAACAGGCGACGATCTGGACTCGCCAGGCTTTCTCCAGTCGTTCGATCCGAAGTCGGGCGATCTGCAATGGAAGCTCTACACGGTCCCGATGAACAAGGGCGACCCGGGCCTCGAGACCTGGGGAAGCCTGGACGCTGCACGGCATGGCGGCGCGCAGGTCTGGATGCCAGGCTCGTACGACCCGGAAACGCATCTGTACATCGTCGGCACGGGGAATCCAACGCCGGCATACACCGCGATGCTGCGCGGGCCCAAGGACGAACACACGAACCTGTACACGTGTGCCGTCATCGCGGTGAACGTGGATACCGGGAAGCTGGTCTGGTACTTCCAGACATCGCCTAACGACACACACGACTGGGACTCCACGCAGCCGTCGGTGCTGTTCGACGGCATCTTCCAGGGCAAGCCGCGGAAGCTGGTCATGCAGGCGGCGCGAAACGGCTACTTCTATGTGCTGGACCGCACCAATGGTGAGCACCTGCTCACGTCGAAGTACTCCGAGGCGGCCAACTGGGCGCAGGAGATCAACGCGAAGGGACAGCTCGTCCGGAACCCGGAGAAGGACAACACCATCGCGGGCTCGCTCGTCTCGCCGGACAACGGTGGCGCCACGAACTGGTTTCCGCCGAGCTACAGTCCGCAGACGGGACTCTTGTACGTCGTCACACGAGAGTTGTACGCGATGTACTACCTGACGAACAAGGATCCGCGCATGCTCGTGGGGCTCGGCGGCAGTGAGCAGGATGTCGTCGGATCGGCGGGCACGTCCATCGTCGCGATCGACTATCAGACCGGAAAGATCGCCTGGAAGTACCGCTTCGAGGGAGCTGGCGGCGGCGCAACGGGTTTGCTGACGACGGCCGGCGGTTTACTCTTTGCGAATGACGGCGCAGGCAACCTCGTCGCCTTTGGCGTACAGGGAAAGAAGCCACCCGTTGCGCTCTGGCACGCCGGTATCGGCTCGGTCGACAACGCACCGGAGACGTACACCGTCGACGGCCGTCAGTATGTCCTCGTCACGGCAGAAGGGTCGGTTTATGCCTTCTCCCTGCAATAGTTCGGCGTACTCGCACGCAATGATGGGAGTGACAATGCCAACTCGAATCGGTGTACCGAACGAGTCCGAAACCACGCGCCGCGGCTTTATCAAGGGCGTTGCCATCGCCGCCGGCGGCCTCGCCCTGACGAGTCGAGCTGGGACGGCATTCGGATCCACCCTCTCGGCGAGCGCTCGTGCGTTCACGACGCCCAACTGGGCCGATCAGATCGGACTCGAGCTCTACACCGTCCGTGACTTGACTGGCAAGGATTATCTCGGAACGCTCGAGAAGGTCGCGGCAATCGGCTACAAGGAAATCGAGCCGGCTGGCGGTTACAACAACATGACGCCGAAGCAATTCCGTGCGGAGATCGACCGGCTGGGCCTCAGGATGCCGAGCACTCATTCGGGCGTCACCATCGGTTCGGCCGCCGATATGGAGCAGCAACTCGCTGGCTTTCAGATCATGGGGATCGAGTACGCGAGCCTCGATGCGCCACGGCCACCGGGCGGCCAGGGTCGCGGGCGCGGCGGTCGTGGACCCGCACCAACGAGTCCCGCAGCGCAGCGGCAGGCAATGGCGCAATTCATCAGAGCAAACGCGCAGGCTCGCACCGTCGACGACGTCAAACAGGAGGCGGCGCGCTACAACAACCATGGCAAGATCGCGCAGAAATTCGGCATCAAGTTGCTCATCCACAACCACACCGTCGAATTCATTCCTTGCAAGGACGCGGACCAACTTCCCTACACGATTCTGCTCGCCGAGACAGATCCGGCGCTCGTCGTCTTCCAGATGGACATCGGTTGGGCGTCGGTCGCCGGTCAGAATCCGATCCAGCTCTTCCAACAGCATCCCGGCCGGTTCGCTCTGTGGCACGTCAAAGACGTGGCAGGCTTGAAGTTCCTGCCTCCCGTGCCCGATCAGGGCGGAAGAATGGCCGAGGCGCGGCTCGTACCCGTAGGCAATGGCGACATCGATTATGGCGAGATTTTCAAGTATGCTAATGTCGCCGGGATGAAACATTTCGCGATCGAGCAGGACTCGGCCGCCGATTGGGGTGATTCGATCGCCGCGGCGCGCGTCAGCTATGACCACTTGCGAGCGATATTGACCGAACGCGCCTAGCCGGAAGAACGCGACAGCGCGCTGACAGGTGATCCGCCGGCCCGCGACATGCCGTGAGCAGGGGCTGATGTCAACCGGAGGATCTCAATGCGAGCAGCACACTTTGGCATAGTCGCGGTCATGGCGGTCAGCACTTTCACTCTCGGCTGCTCGAAGCACGAGTCGTCGAGCGGAGCGATTGCGCAAGATTCGCAGTCGGCAGCGTCGTCCCCAGCGCCGACACGAGCGCCCGCTGGCGTGACATCGGTCGATAGCATCGTGCGAGGGACGGTCGTGAGCCTGAGCGACAGCGTGCTTACGGTGTCGTCCGCGAGCGGCACGGTTCGCGTCGCACTCGGCCAGCCCCTTACCGTTTACACTCGCCAACCGGGCGATCTCTCACACGTCAAGGACAACACCTTTGTCGGTGTGACCTCCGTGCCGCAACCCGACGGAACACAACGAGCGACCGAGATCCACATTTTTCCGGAGGAGCTGCGCGGGCTCGGCGAGGGCAGTCGGCCAATGGGTCAGCAAGCCAGCGGTAGGCGCAGCACGATGACGAACGGGAGCGTCGCCAATTCTCAAATGACCAATGGCGCGGCGCGCATGACCAATGGAACCAGTCGTGGCGCGGCGGGAGGTACGATCACGGTCCAGTACAGCGGCGGATCGCAGACGATCAACGTACCGCAGAACGTGACCGTGACGGAAATCGTGCGCACGACGAGCAGCCTCGCTCCGGGTACGAGCGTGATCGTGCCCGCTGCCAAGCAGGGCGACGGTACATTGAAGACCTCGCAGGTCATGTTGAGCGGCACGTCAAAATAACGCGCCGCGAGAGACCGACGCATCACTTAGTAAGTACTCATTCGTTCAGGCAACGGCCACGCGCGGCTTTCGCCGAAACACGCGCAGGGCAAACGCCGTTGGCTCGCTGTAAGCGAACGCCGCAAAGCACATCGCGAGCACGAGATGGTTCAGCGCCGCGCCGAAGAACTGCCACGGCGCGGCGTGCGGTCCTGGATAATTCGACGAGAAGAGCAGTGCGAGCATGTACACCAGGCCACACACGCTTGCCACTCTCACCAGGACGCCGAGCACGAGCGAGATGCCGATTGCGAGCTCGCCGTAGGCAACAAGAAAGGCGATCGCGGTCTTATGCGGGAGCACGAAGCCCCTGAGCACCGACAGCATGAACGGATATGCGCTTCCGGAAGCGATGAATCGATCGATCCAGCCCTGAAAGCCGCCGCCGAGCGTGAACTGCGTGCCGAAGACTTTATACTCGCCGAAGAAGAGGAAGAGAACGCCAACGCCAACGCGCAGAGTCGAGAGCGCGCGGGTATTGCGATCAGCGCGTGTTGTGCCCATGGCCGTGGAAGGCTCGTAGTCGAAAGTGACCGGCATGGATGTTCGCGTGATTCTAGCCGCTGTGGATGCCCGCGCGCCATCCGCGAAATCGTTGTTCGGATTCCCCTCTCTCCAATCTCCATGTCTCGACCGATGATCGTCGTCGACGGGCTTACGAAGACCTTTCGCGTTGCCGAACACCGGCCCGGCGTCTGGAACAGCGTGGCGGGCCTCGTCCGACGTCGCTATCGCACCATCGAAGCGCTCAAGCAAGTGAGCTTCGCGCTCGAGGAGGGCGAGCTGCTCGGCCTGATCGGGCCTAACGGCGCTGGGAAATCGACGACCATCAAGATCCTCTGTGGGATTCTCCAGCCAACGAGCGGCCGGTGTGAGATCGGCGGCCTGGTACCGTGGGAAGACCGCGTGACGCACGTGGCACGCATTGGTGCCGTCTTTGGTCAGCGGACGCAACTCTGGTGGGACTTGCCGGTGACCGAAAGTTTCGATCTGCTTCGCGACATCTACCGCGTGCCGCCCGCGCGCTACCGAGTAACGCGCGACGAGCTCATCGCCCGCCTCGGCATCGAGATCGTTCTCGCCACGCCGGTCCGCCAGCTCTCGCTTGGTCAGCGTATGCGCTGCGAGATCGCGGCCAGCCTGCTCCATGAGCCTCGCCTGCTCTTCCTCGACGAGCCGACGATCGGACTCGATGCGGTGGCAAAGCTCGCGGTGCGCGACTTCGTGAAGACACTCAACCAGACGCGCGGAGTCACGGTGATCCTGACGACGCACGATATGCACGACATCGAAGCCCTCACGGAGCGCGTGATCGTGATCGGCAAGGGCATCATGCTCGCCGACGGAAGCCTGAGTGCGCTCCGTCGCGGCGCCTTGGCAGAACGAAGACTCTGGGTGCATTTCGCCGGTGAGCCCGCGACCGCCAATATTCCTGGTACGACCGTTAGGCGCCGACACGGCCGATCGATCGAGCTCGCGTTCGATCCGGTTACCACGTCCGCGCATCGTCTCATCGCCCACGTTGCCGCGGAATTCGACGTCGAAGACGTGCACCTCGAGGAGCCGGCGATCGAGGAAGTCATCGCGCGGTTCTACGCTCAGCACGCCGTCGACGCGTGACGGCCGCCACGGTGCGGCCGTACCTCGCTGTCTTTCGGGCGCGGTTTCAGCTGCTGCTTCAGTATCGTGCCGCCGCGCTTGCGGGATTCGGCACGCAGTGTTGGTGGGGTACCGTCAAAGTCATGGTCTTCGCGGCCTTTCTCAGCGGCCAGGTCGACAGTCCGATGACATTGCGCCAGACGATCGATTACGTCTGGTTGGGCCAGGCCCTCCTCATGATGCTGCCGTGGTCTGCGGATCCCGAGCTCGCGCGAATGGTTCGTTCGGGCGACGTGGCGTATGAGCGACTTCGTCCAGTCGAGACGTATGCATACTGGTTTGCGCGTGCCGTCGCGCGACGCACCGCGACGCCGCTGCTCCGTGCGATTCCGATGGTCCTCACGGCCGGTGTGTTGCTTCCATCGTTAGGCTTTGCGCGGTGGGGCCTGTCGGCGCCGGCGGGCGGGAGTGCCGTGGCCATCTTTTCCCTCTCGATGGTGCTCGTGATCGCACTCGCGAGCGCCTTCTCGACGTTGCTCGATCTGCTGGCCGTCCTGATGCTCTCCGAGCGGGGTGTGAACATTCTCGTCGCGCCACTTGCGATCGTATTTTCCGGGAGTCTCGTCCCGCTGCCGCTGCTGCCTCAATGGCTGCAGCCGGCGATGCGATATCAACCATTCGCCGGGCTGCTCGACTTCCCCCTTCGCATCTACAGTGGCCACCTCGCGGGCGCGGACGCGCTCGCGGCGCTGGCTGGACAAGCGGCATGGGTGCTGGTGCTCGTGGCGCTTGGCAGAGTGCTCACGACCTGGGTCATGGCACGTTTGCAAGTCCAGGGCGGCTAGCGAATGAACGCCATTCGCCTCTATGGCCGCTACGTGCGTGCGTCGCTGCACTCCCAGATGCGGTATCCAGCGTCGTTCCTCCTCACGTCACTCGGTGCCTTTCTCGCCACCGGAATTGACTTCATCGCGGTCTGGGCGTTGTTCGCGCGCTTTCGCCAGATCGCGGGCTGGCACTTCGGCGAGGTGGCGCTCTTCTACGCGGTGATCGGGGTGTCCTTCGCGCTTGCCGATGGGCTGACACGTGGCTTCGACGTTTTTGGCGAGCAATTCGTCAGGACTGGTGACTTCGATCGCGTGCTCGTTCGTCCGCGATCGACCGTGCTGCAGCTCCTCGGGTACGAGGTTCGAGCGACGCGGATCGGCCGCCTCGCACAGGCGGTGGTCGTGTGGATCATCGCGACGCGCCTAACGCACATCGGCTGGACCTGGCAGGTGTGGAGCACGCTGTTGTTCGCGGTCGCGGGAGGGATGGCCCTCTTCAGCGGGATTCTCGTGCTGCAGGCCACGATGGCATTCTGGACCGTCGAGAGCCTCGAGATTGCGAACACGCTCTCCTATGGAGGCGTCGAAGCCGCCCAATACCCCCTCGACATCTATGCCCGCTGGTTTCGGAACTTCTTAACCTTCGTCGTTCCGCTCGGCTGCGTGTCCTATTTTCCGGTTGCATCCGTCCTCGGCCGCGCTGATCGAACCGGCTTGTGGCCCGGACTACTGCCGTTCTCGCCCGCGCTCGGCTTCGTCTTCCTCGGTGTCGCGCTGTGGACCTGGCGGTTCGGCGTGAGACGGTACGCGTCGACGGGCAGTTAGCACGTCCTCTCACGCCGCCTAACGCTTCGCCTCGTGGATGCGCGCGACAATGACAGTCACCGATTGAGCAAACCGGAATGACGAAGAGGCCTGTCGCTTTCGGCAGGCCTCTTTCATTAGCTGGCCAGTGCCACCATCGGATCCACGCGGATCGCGCGACGCGCCGGCAGATAGCACCCCACGAGCGCAACTACTGTGAGAAGCACCGTCGCGGCACCGAAGGTCACGGGATCGGCCGGACTCACGCCGACGAGCAAGTTCGACATCGCGCGCGACACGATCGCTGCCCCCACCAGTCCGAGCGCCGCTCCCGCGATCGCGAGATTCGCTCCCTCGCGCATGACCATGCTCATGACGTCCCACTGACCCGCACCCAGAGCCAGGCGCAGTCCGATCTCATGGGTGCGTTCGCTCACCATGCACGAGATCACGCCATAAATCCCGAGCGCCGCGAGGAGCAATGCCGTGATCGCAAAGAGCGCGATCAATGTCATCGAAAAGCGTCGCACGGCGAGGGAGTCGGACACGACGTCGCTGAGCGTCTCCGCGCCAAATACCGGCAGCGCCGAGTTCACGGTCTGCACCTCGTCGCGGACTTCCCGAGCGATCGTACCCGTCTCGAAGCGGCCGCGGAGGAAGATCGCGAGATGCTTCCCTTGCCGTTGATAGAGGCTCGTGTAGAGATGAGGCGCGCTCGCGCTCGCGAGCGACTCGGTCCGCGCGTCGGCGACAATGCCAACGATGGTCGTCCACGACGTCGGTTGTCGCGTCAACCGGACCCGCTTGCCTAACGCTTCAGCACCTGGCCAGTACGTCCGTGCCATGCTCTCGTTGATCACGGCGACCGACGGATGCTCATCGGCGTCGAAGTCATCGAGCAACCGGCCGCGCACAAGCGTCATTCCGAGCAGCGAGAAGTACTCCGGCGTTACCTCCGAACCCGTGATGAACAGCGGCTGTTCCCCATGAGATGCGTCGCCCTCGAAGCGCACGCGCACCACCGTCTGATCTTGTTGCGGGTGATCGAGCGGAACAGCCGCGCCACTGCCGAGCGCCACCCCGTCGACTCCGGACAGCGCACGGCAACGGCGGATCACCTCACGCACGAAGGGCGCTTCGGCTGTCGCCGTCGGATAAAGATCCTCGGTCGAATCGTTTGGATACGGCAAGCGCGTTCGAATAACGGTCACGTGTCGTGGATCGAAGCCGAGGGGAACTCGTAGCAGGTCCCAGAAGCTGTGCACGAGGAGACCAGCCACGCTCATCAACACGAGTGAGAGCGCAAACTCGGTGATGACGAGAAAGCGACGCGTGCGCCTCTGTTCCCCGGAGCTCGTCGCGCCGCGTCCTTCGAGCTTCAGCACGCGCGTCACGTCGAGACCCCGAAGATGCAACACGGGCGCGAGGCCGAAGATCGCGCCCGCGGCCAAGGACGCGGTGAAGGCGAAGAGCAACACGCCCCAGCTGACCGCGATGTCATTGAGCCGTGGTACCATGTCGGGAATGAGCCTGACGAGCGACGTTTTCGTGGCGAGGACGACAGCGACGCCGACGACGCCACCCAGCACCGACAGCACAACACTTTCGGTGAGTAGCTGCCGCATGAGCTGCGCGGGCGCCGCACCGAGCGCCTGGCGTACCGCCATCTCGCGGCCGCGTGTGGTTGCTCGAGCGAGCAGCAGATTGGCGACATTCGCGCAGCCGATCAGAAGCACGAGGGCGACCGCGCCGAGCAGAAACAACAGGGGCTGGCGAACGTCGCCGACAACGTTGTCCTGGAGTGGCACGAGTCGCACCCGCCAGTCACTTCGCGGCGCGTACTCCCCGGGAAACTGACGCGAGAGCGATCGAACGAGCACGTCGATGCGCTGTTGCGCGTCCTCGATCGTTAGGCCCTGTTTGAGCCGGGCGACCGCCCCCGGAAAGAGACTGCTCCGTGATTGGACCGTCGCCGCATTGAGCGGTGCACCGGCGAATCCGAACGCGGGCCACACTTCCGTTCGCCGCTCCTCTCTGGTTTGTGCCGGCGCCTGAAAACCCGGCGGCATGACGCCGACGATTCGATAGGAGTCGGAGTCGAGTTGGACCACTCGACCCAGAATATTGGGATCACCGCCAAATGCGCCTCTCCAGAGCCCGTCGCTGATTACGGTCTGCTCATTGAATCCTGGCGTGGCATCCGCTGGATCGAACCCGGCGCCTAACTGCGGCTTCACGCCAAGCAAGGTGAAATAGTTCGGGGCAACGATCAGCAACCCAACCCGCTGCGGATGATTCAGGCCGGTGAGATTGTTGTTGTCGAACCAGGTCGGCGACACGTACTCGAAGATTCCGGAACGCTGCAGGTCGTGCCACTCCGGCGTCGACATGCCGACGTCGCGCGCGCCAATACCGACCAGGTCGTCCTCGATGCGCACGAGTCGCTCGGCGTGCGGAAATGGCAATGGATGGATGAGCGTGGCCTGCACGATGCTGAAGATGGC
Organism: Gemmatimonadaceae bacterium; assembly: GCA_036496605.1. Classification (NCBI taxonomy): domain Bacteria; kingdom Pseudomonadati; phylum Gemmatimonadota; class Gemmatimonadia; order Gemmatimonadales; family Gemmatimonadaceae; species Gemmatimonadaceae bacterium. Next base: position 134,498 of record DASXKV010000030.1, read on the forward strand.
CGTCGTCGCGCCGATGCCGAGCGCGATCGTGAGGATGGCCAGCGCCGCGAAACCGGGGGCGCGCCGCAACATGCGCAAGGCAAACCGCACGTCCTGGCCAAGGCGTTCGGCCCGCGTGGCGGCGGCTCCCCACTCGTCGCGCGAGAGCTCCTGGACCAGCCCGAGGTTGCCGAACTCGCGGCGCGCACTGGCGACCGCGTCGCGTGGCGACTCTCCGCGCGCGACGCGGTCGGCTTCCGCCATTTCGAGGTGCGCCCGGAGCTCGTCGGCCAGCTCCCGGGTTCGGCGTTCCCGCACCCACGGCAACCATTCGAGAATGCTCATGACTCCTCCGCTTCCGGCGCGACCATGAGAGCCGCCATCGCTTCCGACAATTGCTGCCACCGCGACCGCTCGGCCGTGAGGCGTGCCCGACCTTTTGTCGTCAGTCGGTACATGCGCACGCGTCGATTGTTACCGGACACGCCCCATTCCGGGGCGATCGCACGCTGACGTACGAGACGCTGGAGCGCGGGATAGAGGGATCCGGTTTCGACCTGAAGCACGTTGCGCGATTGTGCCCGAATGAGCTGCACGATGCCATAGCCGTGGCACGGCCCCCAGCGAAGCGCCTGGAGGATGATGAAGTCCAGCGTGCCCTGAAGCAGCTCGATGCGCGACGTCGGCGGAGTCTTGGGTGCCATCGACGACCCCTCTAGGTAGAGGCTCTACGTATGGTAAGTAGAGTGTCTACACTTCAACCGCTTGTCAAGATGCGGGGCGAGTCGATCGAAGGGCGAGCAGAGATCCGGCCACCAATAGCCCCACGTCGACGTAAAGGCTCCCGAGGTGTCCAACGGTGGCGAGGCCGTACACATAGTGCAGTGGAAGGGTGACGCACACTGCAACGGCGACGACGACCAGCACGGTCCACGCCGCCCACGCCACACGACGTCGCAGACCGTTCCATCCTAACGAGACGACCGCAACGCCTAACGCCATGATGAATCCGGCAATGGCGACTTGAAGATGACTGATGTAGTTGAATAGTCGTGGGCTGAAGGCGCGGATCTCCTCGGGTGTCGCGCCAATGTGCGCTGGCGTGAGGCCCAGCTCGATGAATCCCGTAAAGTTGCGCCACAGGAAGAGCAGCCCATAGGCGATCAGCCCTGCGCCCGCGACGATCACCATCCACGTGCCAATATCGCCGGTCGTCGCTCGTCGTAACTGATCGTTCGATGGGGCAGTCGAGGGCATCCTGTTCTCCTCGCGAATCGAGTGGGGCGTAATCGAGATAGTGAGAGCAGATGCGACCACGGCCTTCTTACCAAGATTGGGATTCTTCGCGGAGTCTCGGGCGAGCTGCAGGAGGCCGCTGACACGGATATTGAGAGCACGCCCCTGACTGCTACTGTGGAAGTGTCATCAAACCACAGGTCACAGCCAGGAGCGGCCCTCATGAAAAGGACAGTGAAGAATGTCGGGCTGGATGTGCATCAAGCTACAG